>JAEUSV010000052.1 GCA_016788485.1 Flavobacteriales bacterium | reverse complement strand
CCCCATGATCCCACCCCCTTCCCCAGACTTTCCTATTTTCGCGCCCCTCTTCCGTCCAATGGGGATGGAAGGCTCTGACGGACAAGAACATACACAACACCGAACGGATCGATGGGAGTTGAAATGATGTATTACCTGCCCATTCTGGGCGTGGTGGGCCTGGTGGTCATGGTGGCCAAGGCCATGTGGGTGAGCAAGCAGGACGCCGGCGACGCGAACATGCAGGAGCTGGCGGGCTACATCGCCCGTGGCGCCAGTGCCTTCCTGCGCGCCGAGTGGAAGGTGCTGGGCATCTTCGTGGCCATCGCGTCGGTGCTGCTGGCGTGGAGCGCCGAGCTCACCAAGGCGCAGCCCCACACCGACTGGGTGGTGGCGATCGCCTTCGTGATCGGGGCCTTCTTCAGCGCCTTCGCCGGCTGGATCGGCATGAACATCGCCACCAAGGCCAACGTGCGCACCACGCAGGCCGCCCGCACCAGCCTGGCCAAGGGCCTGCAGGTGAGCTTCAACGGCGGCACCGTGATGGGCCTTGGCGTGAGCGGCCTCGCCGTGCTGGGCCTCAGCGGCCTCTTCATCGTGTTCTACAACATGTACGCGGCCCCCGGCGTGGAAGGCGCGAGCATGGAGAAGGCCCTCGAGGTGCTCGCCGGCTTCAGCCTCGGCGCTGAGAGCATCGCGCTCTTCGCCCGCGTGGGCGGTGGCATCTACACCAAGGCCGCCGACGTGGGCGCCGACCTGGTGGGCAAGGTGGAGGCCGGCATCCCCGAGGATGACCCGCGCAACCCCGCCACCGTGGCCGACAACGTGGGCGACAACGTGGGCGACGTGGCCGGCATGGGCGCCGACCTCTTCGGCAGCTACGTGGCCACCATCCTCAGCACCATGGTGCTCGGCCGCGAGGTCGTGAGCCAGGACAACTTCGGTGGCATGGCCCCGATCCTGCTGCCCATCCTCATCGCCGGCCTCGGCATCCTCTTCAGCATCGTGGGCACCTTCTTCGTGCGCATCAGCAAGGACACCGACAGCGTGATGGCGGCACTCAACAAGGGCAACATCAGCAGCATCCTGCTCACGGCCATCACCAGCTATTTCGTGATCCAGTGGATGATGCCCGCCGAGATGCAGTTCGTGCGCAACGGCGTGGTCACCCCGGTGAGCAGCCTCAATGTGTTCTTCGCCATCGTGCTGGGCCTGGTGGTCGGCTTCCTCATGAGCTACATCACCGAGTACTACACGAGCATGGGCCGCAAGCCCGTGGACAGCATCGTGCAGAAGAGCGGCACGGGCCACGCCACCAACGTCATCGGCGGTCTGGCCGTGGGCATGGAGAGCACCTTCCTGCCGATCCTCGTGCTGGCCGGCGGCATCATCGGCGCCTTCGAACTGGCCGGCCTGTACGGCGTGGCCATCGCGGCGGCCGGCATGATGGCCACCACCGCCATGCAGCTCGCCATCGACGCCTTCGGCCCCATCAGCGACAACGCCGGTGGCATCGCCGAGATGAGCGGCCTGCCCAAGGAGGTGCGTGAGCGCACCGACATCCTCGACGCCACGGGCAACACCACCGCCGCCACCGGCAAGGGCTTCGCCATCGCCTCGGCCGCCCTCACCGCCCTGGCGCTTTTCGCGGCCTACGTGGGCCTCGCGGGCATCAACGCCATCGACATCTACAAGGCCGACGTGCTCGGCATGCTGTTCGTGGGCGGCATGATCCCCTTCCTGTTCAGCAGCATGGCCATCAGCGCGGTGGGCAAGGCCGCCATGGACATGGTGAAGGAGGTGCGCCGCCAGTTCCGCGAGATCCCCGGCATCATGGAGGGCAAGGGCAAGCCCGAGTATGAGAAGTGCGTGGAGATCAGCACCAAGGCATCGATCCGCGAGATGATCATGCCCGGTGCGCTCGCGCTGCTCAGCCCCGTGATCGTGGGCTTCGCCTTCGGCCCAGAGGCCCTCGGCGGCCTGCTCGCCGGCATCACCGTGAGCGGCGTGCTCATGGGCATGTTCCAGAACAACGCCGGTGGCGCGTGGGACAATGCGAAGAAGAGCTTCGAGAAGGGCGTGCTGATCGACGGCCAGACCTACAAGAAGGGCAGCGACCCGCACAAGGCGGCCGTGACCGGCGACACCGTGGGCGATCCCTTCAAGGACACCAGCGGCCCGTCCATGAACATCCTCATCAAGCTCACCTCCATCGTGGCGCTCATCATCGCCCCGCACATCGCCCAGAAGAACCATGCCGGTGCCGTGCCCCACAGCACCATGGAGAACATGCCCGCCGGCAGCAGCGATGCGTACGTGGCGCCCGCCCAGGGCAGCGATGTCACCGCCCAGGCGAACACCATCGACCTCGGCCAGCGCTTCTGACCATCACCGATCCTCGTGAAAGGCCCGCGCACTGCGCGGGCCTTTTTCATGCGCTGCTCCGGCAGCACGGCGCGGTGGTGCGCAGTGCCTGCGTGTGCATCACGCATCGGTGCGAAGTGCTGAAATGAAAAAGCCTGCGGCGCTCCGCAGGCTTTTTCACGAATGACAGATCGTTCAGCGCTTGGCCTTGGCGAGGGCGGGCTTGGCGGCGGGTTTCGCCGGTGCCTTGGCCGCGGGCTTCACGGGGGCGGTCGCCTTGCCGTTGCCGGCCTTGGCCTTGAGCTGGCCGTTGGTGGCGGGCGCCTCGTTCGGGAACAGGCCGTGGATCTCCGCGTCGATCGCGTTGATGATGCGGCCCAGGTGCTCGGGGTTGGTGTGGAACGCGTTGTCGTCCACGTCGATCACCAGCAGCTTGCCCTTGTCGTAGGTGCTGATCCACGCTTCGTAACGCTCGTTGAGGCGCTTGAGGTAGTCGATGCTGATGCCGTTCTCGTACTCACGGCCGCGCTCGGCGATCTGGGCCACCAGGTTGGGCACGCTGGCGCGCAGGTAGATCAGCAGGTCGGGCGGCGTGATCGCGCTGTCCATGTTCTGGAACAGGCGGAAGTAGTTCTCGAAGTCGCGCGTGGTCATGAGCCCCATCGCGTGCAGGTTGGGGGCGAAGATGAAGGCGTCCTCGTAGATCGTGCGGTCCTGGATCACGTTGCGGCCGCTGCGGCGGATCTCCAGCAGCTGCTCGAAGCGGCTGTTGAGGAAGAAGATCTGGAGGTTGAAGCTCCAGCGCTGCATGTCCTTGTAGAAGTCGAAGAGGTAGGGGTTGTTGTCCACAGCCTCCTGCAGCTGGTCCCACTTGTAGTGCTTGGCGAGGAGCTGCGTGAGCGTGGTCTTCCCCGATCCGATGTTGCCGGCGATCGCGATGTGCATGGCCTTGTCCGTGATAGGCTGGCGAAGTTATCCGCCCTCGCGCACGGGCGCACGGATCGTGGATAAGTCGCCTCAGCGCCCTTCGGGCACGATGTCGATGCGGTCCTCGCGCAGCAGGTAGAGGTGGCCGCGCTCGATGCGCGCGTCGCGCACGGTGCCTTCGCCTGGCATGGGGAAGTGATCGGTGGTGAAGGTGCGCCGGTCGTAGCGGTGCAGCGTGTCGCCCTGCATGTACCACAGGTCGTTGCCGCGCACCTCGAAGCGCGTGGCGCCGATCACGGGTATGGTCTTGTAGTAGGTGGCGAACAGATCGAACACGAGGATGCCATGCGCGGGGTCGTTCACGTAGAGCCAGTTGTCGAGCTCCTGCATCTGCGCGGGATGCGGCGTGAAGCCGAGGAGCTGGTCGAGGCGGCCGCTGGTGTTGAGCGTGGTGAGCTTGGCGTTCACACGCACGAGCTCCAGCTCGCGCGGGTCGAAGAACCAGAAGCAGTTCTGCACGCTGGCGCACGCCAGGTCCACCTGTGGATAGCCTTCACGCGGCAGGTTGATCACGCTGCCCTGCACCGCCAGGGTGTTGTCGAGCACGGCGAGCTGCCCCTGCTCCTGGGCGAACACGACGGGCTTCAGCGACTGGAACGCATCGATGTGGGTGATGCGCCCGAAGGTCTTCATGCTGTTGCGCAGCCAGCTCTTCCCCTCGGCATTGAACAGCTGCAGCTCGTCGCCGCGCAGGGCGTATACGTTGCCGAGCTCGTCGGTGGTGAACAGGTCGAAGCGCCCCGGGATGGTGCGCACGCTGTCCGCTGACTGGGCGCGCAGGACCACGGCCCACAGGGCGGCGAGGAGCAGCAGGGCCGTGCGCATCACGTGGGGATGGCGGTGAGCAGTGCGTCGAGGTAGCTGCGGTCGTTGGCCAGGCGCGGCACCTTGTTCTGGCCGCCGAGCCGGCCGCGCTGCTTCATCCAGCCGTGGAAGGTGCCGGGGGCCACCGCATGCACCACCGGGCGGCGCAGCGCCATGTCCCCGGCGCGCTTCGCATCGTAGTCGCTGTTGTGCGCGCGCATGGTGGCGTCGAGCAGGTCGATGAAGCGCTCCAGGTCGTCCGGCGCACGGTCGAACTCGATCACCCACTCGTGCCCGCCGCGCGCTGCGTCGTCCATGTACACCGGACCGGCGGTGTAGTCGGAGACCACGGCACCGGTGGCGCGACAGGCCTCCTCGATGCCGCGGTCGGCGTTGTCCACGATGAGCTCCTCGCCGAAGGCGTTGATGAAACTGCGCGTGCGGCCGCTCACCTGGATGCGGTAAGGCCGCACGCTGGTGAAGCGCACCGTGTCACCGGGCATGTAGCGCCACAGGCCGGCGTTGGTGCTGATCACCACGGCGTATTGTTCACCCACCACCACGTCCTGGAGCATCACGGTGCGCGGTTGCTCCTTGTCGAGCTCCGCGAGCGGGATGAACTCAAAGAAGATGCCGTAGTCGAGCATCAGCAGCAGGTCGTCGGCATCGCGGCGGTCCTGGATGGCGAAGTAGCCCTCGCTGGCGTTGTAGCTCTCCAGGTAGTTCATGGTGGGCGAGGGGATCAGCGCCTTGAACTGGTCGCGGTAGGGGCGGAAGCTGACCCCGCCGTGCATGAAGAGCTCCAGGTTGGGCCACACCTCCATGATGTGGCGCTTGCCCGTGAGCTCCAGGATGCGCCGCAGGATCACCAGGGTCCAGCTGGGCACGCCGGCGATGCTGCGCACGTCCTCGCGCATGGTCTCGCGCGCCATGCGGTCCACCTTCTCCTCCCAGCCCTCCATCAGGGCCACCTCCTTGATGGGCGTGCGGCGGATCTCCACCCAGATGGGCAGGTTGCGGATGATGATGGCGCTGAGGTCGCCGCTGTACGCATCGGGCCTGAACTGCTCCAGCGCGCTGCTGCCGCCCACCACCATGCTCATGCCCTGGTACAGCTTGCTCTGCGGGTACATCTGGTAGTGCAGCGCGATCAGGTCCTTGCCGCCCTTGTAATGGCAGTCCTCCAGGGCCTCGCGGCTCACGGGGATGAACTTGCTGCGGTCGTTGGTGGTGCCGCTGCTCTTGCTGAACCACTTGATCTCGGTGGGCCAGAGCAGGTTCTGCTCGCCGCGGCGCAACCGGTCCACATACGGCCGCACATCGTCGTACTGCTGGAGCGGCACACGCTCGCGGAACTGGTCGGGCGTGGTGATGGAGGCATAGTCGTATTGCCGTCCCCACTCTGTATAGCGCGCCGCCTGCACCAGGTTGGTGAACACCTCCAGCTGGGCGCCCTCGGGGTTGTCCCGGAACAGCTCGATCTGCTGCAGGCGCTTCTTGATCAGGAAGGAGAACAGGGCGTTGACGGGCATGGGAGGGCTGCGCGGTGCGAAGATCGCTCGGTACCTTCGTCGAAAAGATACGCACCCCGTGGGAATGGGCATGTTGGTGAAGATGCGCGCGGGCTTCGACCCGGCGCGTCCGGTGGAGGAGGGGGCGGTGCGCTACGCCCTGCGCTTCGGCACGCACGAGCTGGACATGACCCCTCTCGTGGGACGCCCGTTCGCGCTGCGGTTCACGGGGCAGATGACCTGTGTGAGCTGTGGCCGCGGCGTGAAGAAGTTCTTCGGCCAGGGCTTCTGCTACCCCTGCTTCCGCGATGCGCCGGAGGCCGCAGAGTGCATCGTGCGGCCCGAGCTCTGCCGGGCCCACCTGGGCGAAGGCCGCGACCCGCAATGGGAGCGCGAGCACCACGATACCGAGCATGTGGTGTACCTCAGCTTCACCGGTGGCATCAAGGTGGGCGTTACGCGCGCCACGCAGGTGCCCGTGCGCTGGATCGACCAGGGCGCCGTGGCGGCGGTGCGCATTGCACGCACCCCCTACCGCCAGCTGGCCGGCGCCATCGAGGTGGCGCTGAAGGCGCAATTCGACGACCGCACCAACTGGCGCGCGATGCTCAAGCCGGTGCGCCCCGACATCGATGCGTTGCTGGCGGCGCGCGACAAGGCGCTATCCCTGCTGCCTGAAGAGCTCCAGGCCCATGCCCTGCCCGCCGAAGCGCCCCAGTTGCTGCACTACCCGCACGATGTGCTCCCGCCCAAGGTGGCCAGCATCAACTTGGAGAAGGAGCCCGAAGTGGCCGGTACGCTGGCCGGCATCAAGGGCCAGTACCTGGTCTGGGCCGATGGGCGCGTGCTCAACGTCCGTAATCACAGCGGCTTCCACATCGCGGTGGAGGACGTGTAACCCTGTCGGCCAACCCCGCGTACCAAGGGCGGGTTAGGTCGAAAGACCGTTCGTTAGGGTTTGGGAAAGGGCTCCGTTCGCGGAGCCCTTTTTCCGTTTCGGCCGGTTCAGTGGATGTCCACCTCGAAGGGCATGCGCGCCTGGATGCCGTTGATGCGGCGCACCGCGCGGGCGCGTTCGAAGGCGTGCAGCAGGTCCGCGTCCTCGCCGAACACCTGACCCGTCACCCAGCTGCGTGCGCCCCCGTTGAGCTCCTCGAGCAGCTGCTTGAACAGGTCCTCCTGTTCGGGGTAGTCCACCAGGCGGTAATTGCCCTCCTCAAGCCCGGCGAGCGCAGCGGCATCGTCGATGGCCATCTCCAGTCCGCCCAGCTTGTCCACCAGCCCCAGGCGTTGGGCGTCGGTGCCGGTCCACACGCGGCCCTGGCCGATGCTGTCCACCTGCGCCTTGGTGAGCTTGCGCCCTTCGGCCACGCGGGTGGTGAAGGTGTCGTAGAAATGGTCCACGAAGCCCTGGATGATGTCCTTTTCCGCACCGGTGAGGGGGCGGTTGGTGGTCATCATGCCGGCGTAGGTGTTGGTCTGCACCCCGTCGAAGGTGATGCCGAGCTTGTCGTTGTAGAAGCCCTGCATGTTGGGGATCATGCCGAACACGCCGATGCTGCCGGTGATGGTGGTGGGCTCGGCGTAGATGCGGTTGGCCGCGCAGCTGATGTAGTAGCCGCCGCTCGCGGCCACGTCGCCCATGCTCACCACCACGGGCTTCACCGCGGTGGCCAGCTTCACCTCGCGCCAGATCACATCGCTGGCCAGTCCACTGCCACCGGGGCTGTTCACGCGCAGCACGATGGCCTTCACGCTGGTGTCCTCGCGGGCCTCGCGGATGGCTGCGCTCAGGGTGGTGCCCCCGATCACGCCGTCGCTGCTCTCGCCGTCCATGATGTCGCCCTGCGCGTACACCACGGCCACCTTGGGCTGCTTGTACGAGGGAAGGGCCTTCTTGCCGTCGGCGCGCTTGCCGGCCACGGTGGCGCGGGTGTAACGGCCCAGTCCGGTGAAGGTGATCTCCTTGTCGGTGTCCAGGCCCATCTTCTCCTTCAGGTGGGCGAGCACCTCGTCGCGGTACATCACCCCGTCGATCAGGCCGTAGGTCACGGCGTCGGGAGCGCGGCGGATCAGCAGGCTGTCGGCGATGGTGTTGAGCCGGGCCTTGTCGATGCGGCGCGTTCCGGCGATGGTGGCGAGGTAGTGGTCCCAGGTGCCCTGCACCAAGCGCATCATCTGCTCCTCGTTGGCGGGGCTCATCTCGCTCTGGGTGAAGGCCTCGCCGAAGCTCTTGAAGCGGTTGTTGCTGCCACGGATGAACTGCACCTCCACGCCGAGCTTGTCGAACAGGCCCTTGAAGAACATCATCTCGCTGCGCAGGCCGCGGAAGTCGAGGTCGCCTTCGGGCACCAGGTACACCTCGTCGGCGGCGCTCGCCAGGTAGTAGGTGCCCTGCATGTACAGGTCGCCATAGGCGATCACCGGCTTGCCGCTCTCCGCCTTGAACTCGAGGATCTTCTCCCGGATCTCGTGCAGGGTGGCCATGCGCGCGTTCACCATGCCCAGATCGAGGAAGATGCCCTTGATGCGGTCGTCGGTCTTGGCCTTCTCGAGGTCGGCGAGGATGTTATTGAGCCCCACCTCGCCCATGCCACGGAAGGGCCCGAAGTCGAGGACCAGGTCATCCTTGCGGCCGCGGTCCACGATGGGGTGGTCCAGGGTGATCCGCAGGACGGAGTTGTTCTCCACCGTGGTGGGTTTGCTCTCCATGCTGAAGGCGGTGCTGAGGGAGGCCACGGCACCGGCCACGGCGAGCACGAAGAGGAAGGCGATGATCACCGAGCCCAGGATGAAGCCGAGCATGCTGGCGAACATGAACTTGAGGAACTGGCGCATGGGAGATTGGTTGTGGCCACGAAACTAGGCCGCATGTGCTGCCGGGGTCCCGGTTCCTACACAAGCGGCCCGCACGGCCTGATGGGTGGCAGGCGAAGCCGGATACCTTTGGCCGCATGCACGGTGGCATCGAGGCGTACCTCCTGTTGGGAGGCAATACCGGGGATCCCCCGGCCACGCTGCTACGTGCTACTGAACTGGTGGGCGAACGGGTGGGGGAGGTGTTCGCCCGCAGCCGCGATCACTGGACCGAGCCGCAGGGGTTCGACGACCACCGCCTCTTCCTCAACGTGGCCTTGGGCGTTCGCACGGTGCTCGCGCCCGAGCACGTGCTGCACGAGTGCCTGGCGATCGAGGCGGAGCTTGGGCGCACACGTCAGGCCGGGGCCGGGCTCGGACCCCGGCCCATCGACATCGACCTGGTGCTCTATGGCGGGCTGGTGGTCGAGGGGCCCTCGCTCCAGGTGCCGCACCCCCGCATGGCCGGCCGACGGTTCGTGCTGGCGCCGCTCGCCGACATCGCCCCCCAGGCGCCGCACCCGCAGCTGGGGCGATCGGTGCTCGACCTGCTGCTGTCCCTGCCCATCCTCGCATGACCCCCCGCTACGGTTACATCGCCATCGAGGGGTTGATCGGTGCGGGCAAGACCACGCTCTGTCGTCGGTTGGCCACTGAGGTCAATGGCAGGCTGGTGCTCGAGGAGTTCGAGGACAACCCCTTCCTGCCGCGGTTCTATGCCGAACCGGAGCGGTATGCGTTCAGCGTGGAGCTCTCCTTCCTGGCCCAGCGGTACCACCAGCTCAAGCGCAACACCGAGCAGAGCCTCTTCCACAGCTGTACCCTGGCCGATTATTCCATCGGGAAATCGCTCGTGTTCGCCCGGGTCACGCTGCCGGAGGACGAATATTCGCTCTTCCTGGACCTGTACACCATCATGTACGGCGATCTGCCGCGCCCCGACCTCATGGTGTACCTGCACCTGCCCATGGAGCGTGTGCAGGAGCGTATCCGGCTCCGGGGCCGCGATTACGAGAGCACGATCACGGAGGAGTACCTCACCCGCCTCCAGGAGCGGTACCTCGACCACTTCCAGAAGCTGTCCGGCGGCAGGGCGGTGGTGGTGGACCTGGGCCGGGCCGACCTCATGAACGACCCGGGGGCCTACGGGGCGTTCATCGACCTCCTCGGGGCCGATCATCCCTTGGGCTGCACGGTGCTGGCCCTGTAGTCCACACGGGAGGCTGTGGACAACTGCCTGAGGCGGAACATCCTCGCTTTGAGCCGGGTGGTTATGTTTGCGCCCGAAATAACTCGCGCGCACAATGGACAAACGGCACGTCGCCCCGCTGCTTCTGGCAGCGCTGCTCATCTCCGGATGCGGTGGCCTGGGTAAAATGAACAAGTACGTGAAGAACATCACGTACACGGTGGACCCCAACCCCCTGATCGTCCAGGGCGATTCGGTGGCCGTTAACGTCAACGGGAACTTCCCGGGCAAGTACTTCTACCGCAAGGCCCAGGCCGAGCTCACCCCCACGATCACCTATTCCAGCGGCAGCACGCCCCTGAAGATGGTGGGCTTCCAGGGCGACAAGGCCGCCGGCAACTACACCGTGGTGCCTTACGAGACCGGCAAGAGCTTCAGCTACAGCGACAAGGTGGCCTACAACCCCGCCATGGAGCAGAGCGAGCTCATGCTCAACATCCTGGGCAAGCAGGGCAAGAAGGAGAAGCCCTTCGATGCCGTGAAGCTGGCCGACGGGGTGATCACCACGCCCTACCTGCTGCAGAGCGACGACAAGGTGATCATGGCCAAGGACGCTTTCCAGCGCGTCACCTCGCACACGCAGGATGCGAAGCTCAACTACCTGATCAACTCCTCGCAGGTGCGTTCCTCCGAGCTCACCGAGGCGGACAACAAGGACATGGCGGCCTTCGTGAAGCGCGCGTCGAAGGACCCCAATGTGATGCTCCGCTCCGTGGCGATCGACGCTTGGGCCTCGCCCGACGGCGAGCTCAGCCTGAACGAGAACCTGGCCGACGACCGCGCGAACAGCGCCAAGGCCTGGGTGAAGGGCGAGCTGAACCGCAACAAGATGGCGGCCGGCAAGAACGACTCGATCTTCCAGCTCACGCCCCGCGGCGAGGACTGGGAGGGCTTCAAGGCGGCCATGCAGCAGGGCACGCAGGTGCCCGACAAGGACCTGGTGCTGCGTGTGCTGGAGATGTACCCCGATGTGAACAAGCGCGAGCAGGAGATCAAGAACATGGCGGCCACCTACACGGAGATCGCCGACCACATCCTCCCCGGCCTGCGTCGCTCGGAGATCCGCATCAACTATGACCTCCAGGGCAAGACGGATGAGCAGCTCACCACCATGAGCCGCAGCATGCCCGACAGCCTCAACGTGGAGGAGCTGCTGTTCGCGGCCACCCTCACCAACGACCCGAACGAGCAGGTGCGCATCTACAAGGAGTGCGAGCGCGTGCACCCCACGGACTACCGCGCCAGCAACAACATCGGTTGCATCTACTACGCACAGAACAAGATGGCCGAGGCCGAGGCGCAGTTCCAGAAGAGCAACAGCATCACCGAGAACCCCATCGCCACCAACAACCTGGCCGCGATCACCCGTCAGAAGGGCGACCGCAAGAAGGCCATGGAGATGCTGAAGAAGGCCGGTGCCGCCGGTCCGGAGGTGAAGTACAACATGGGCATCATCGACATCCAGAACGGCAACTACGCCAGCGCGAACAGCAACTTCAGCGGCACCAACGACTTCAACGCCGCCCTGGCGAAGATGCTCGGTGGTGATGCCGCCGGTGCCCAGCGCATCCTGGAGTCCAGCCCCGACAAGGACACCGCCATGGGCCACTACCTGATGGCCATCATCGGTGCCCGCCAGAACAACGGCGACATGGTGCGCAACCAGCTCGGCATGGCCGTGAAGATGGATGGCAGCCTCGCCGACAAGGCGAAGAAGGACCTGGAGTTCCGCGCCTTCAAGGACAACCTCGGGCTCTGACCCACCAACCCGCTTTCACCGAAGCCCCCGCAGCGATGCGGGGGCTTCGTCGTTCCCGGCAAGGCCCCGAACTTCATACCGCGCAGGCGCGAACGGTCACATGCCCGGGATGCCCCAGCTGACCGACCCTCCGCCTCGCCTCGCGAACAAGGGACAGGCCGCGTTGCACAGTGCCATGGCCGCAGGTTGGTTCGCCTCCTGGTTCCTGATCGCGCGGTGCTGGCAGGACACCTTGATCGAGTTCGGGGAAATGGTGCGGGTCATCATGGGCATCGGTGGTTCGGTGGCCTTGCTGCTGGCGGTCATGCGGCATCGGTGGCGCCCGGACGGATGGAGCAGTTTCGTGATCGGGTTCTTCGGGCTGGTCCCATCACCCTGGCCTTGATGCGGCTCATCAACCGTTCCATCGGGCCGTTGGAGGAGCGTGTGCTCCTGCTTCCCCGCGATCCGGAGGTCTGGTACGCCGACGCCTTGCGCATCCGCCTTCGGCACGGCCTCCTGGGGTACGCGGTCGTCCTGGACCGCGAGGTGGTGATATCCAAGGACAGGCGCCTGCTGCCCGAGCGTTACTGGTGACCGCCCATGAAAAAGCCCGGCTTTCGGCCGGGCTTTCCGAGAAGGTCGCTCCGCTTAGAACACCACCTTCTGGCGGCGGATGCGGGTGCGGTACTTCTTGCCGCTGGACTTGTACTTGTAGATCTTGTAATGGAACTGGGCCTTCAGGAAGAGGTAGGCGTCCAGGTCATTGCTGTCACCGCGCTGCTGGCCAACGAAGGTCTGTCCCGGAACCTTGTCGAGGCTGGGGTCGGCCAGATAGGCGGCCAGCGAACCCCGTTCGGCGGCCAGCACTTCGTTGTCGTAGTAGACACCGCTCACGTCATCGATGTAATCGGTGAACGTCTTGGTGTACTGGAGCTCGAGGCCCGCGCTCCATTGCTTGCTCAGCGCTTTCCGCAGCCCGACGCCCATGGGGATGCAGAGCTGGAAGTTGTTGTACTCCTCCGGCCCACCGGGCAATCCCTGCCCTTCGGTGCTCAAAGGTTGCAGCTCCACGTAGGTGCCGTTCAACAAGGTCTTGGGCTGGAAGTAGAAGCCGCCCACGCCGGCGAAGATGTACAGCCCCACACGCGAGGACTTTTCACCTTTCACCCCGCGCAGGTCGTACACGTGGCCGAGCTGTTCCTTGAAGAAGTGCAGCTCATACACCACCGAGAACTCGAAGATGTCGCTCTTGAAGTTGAGGTTCCGGTTCTGGCGGAACACCTCGGTCGTCAGGTTGTCATTACCGGCCAGGATGCCGTAGGTGAGGTTGGCCCGGAGGGCCTGCTTCTCGAAGGTGTGGTACCGGTACCCCAGGCTTACGGCCGGTTTCGTCTGGCTCAGTTCGAGGTCCCAGATGAAAGGGGAGCCGATCTGGTTGCGGCCACCGAGCTCACCCAGGAAGTTGGAGATGCCCATCCCCACGGTGATCTCCGTACGGTGGGTCTTCCAATAGTTGGAATTCCGGAAGTACTGTCCCTGTACGGTGGTTGCCGCGACCAGCAGGAACAGGACCAGGAGAGCGGGTATGCGTTTGGCCAAATGCACGGGAATAGCGGTCCGCACCAAATATAGGAGGATCATCCGATCACGCACGGCAAAGGGCTTCAACTTTCCTATAGACCTCTTCGGTACGATCGGGTTGCCTGTGGGGTTACGGGCGGGGGGACTTAATGGCGACCCGCCACCCACCAAAGGACCACGCCGGCGCAGACGCTCACGTTCATGGAGTGCTTGCTGCCGTGCTGGGGGATCACCACGCAGCCATCGACCTGCCGTACCACGGCGTCGGACACCCCCTCGAGTTCGTTGCCGAACACCAGGGCCAGGCGATCCGCCGCATTCCCCGCAAGGCGGTCGATGGGTTCGGCCTGTGCCGTCTGCTCCACCGCGAGCACCCGGTAGCCTTGCCGTTGCAGCTCGGCCACGGCCTCCACGCAGGTGGGGCTGTGCGACCAGGGCACCGAGAGCGTGGCGCCCAGGGCCGTTTTCTCGATCTCGCGGTGCGGCGGCTGCGGGGTGAAACCGCACAGCACGATGCGTTCGATGCCGAAGGAATCGGCCGTGCGGAAGATCGATCCCACATTGTGCCGGCTGCGCACATCATCAAGCAGCACCACCACCGGTCTCCGGGGAGCGCTGGCGTAGGTCTCCGGGGCCATGCGGCCCAGCTCGTCCATCGTGAGCTTGCGGTCGTTCGCGGGCATGGGGGATCGTTGAAAAAAGGGGGGATGTGGTCCGGAGCCACGGGGGTAATTTGCCGGGCTTTCGGGCCGAGGCCCGCGAGCGCAAAGAACGCCCCCGGACCGTCCATGAGCAAAGCCGCCGAAACGCCCCTGATGAAGCAGTACCAGCGCATCAAGGGCCAGCACCCGGACGCCATCCTGCTCTTCCGCGTGGGCGACTTCTACGAGACCTTCGGGGCCGATGCCGTGGTGGCGAGCCGGGTGCTGGGCATCGTGCTCACCAAGCGCAACAACGGTGGCTCCCAGGAGATGGAACTGGCAGGGTTCCCTCACCACTCCCTCGAAAGCTACCTGCCCAAGCTGGTGCGGGCCGGCCACCGGGTGGCCGTATGTGACCAGCTCGAGGACCCCAAGCAGGCGAAGACCGTGGTGGAACGCGGGGTCACCGAGGTGGTCACCCCGGGCGTCGCCTACAGCGACCAGGTGGTGGACGGCCGCGCCAACAACTGGCTCGCGGCCATCTGCCCCAAGGGCGACAGGTACGGGCTGGCCTTCCTCGACATCACCACGGGCGAGTTCCTCGTGGGCGAGGGCGATGCGGAGCAGAGCGCCAAGTTCCTCGACGGTCATCCGCCCGGCGAGCTGCTGCACCCCCGTGGCAGCACGGACGCGCTGGTGCTGCAGGCCACCGGTCGCGGACCATCCTTCGCCATGGAGGAATGGGCCTTCGCCGGCGAATTGGCCACCGACAGGCTGCTGCAGCAGTTCGGTACCACCAGCCTCAAGGGCTTCGGCATCGAGGACCTGCACCTGGCGCAGCGCGCGGCCGGGGCCGTGCTGCAGTACCTGGGCGAAACACGGCACGACCGCCTGGGCCACGTGCGCCGCATCGCCCGGTTGAGCACCGGCGGGCATGTGTGGCTCGACCGGTTCACCGTGCGCAACCTCGAGCTCGTGGCCCCCGTGAACGAGGGGGGGCGAACCCTGCTGCAGGCCGTTGACCGCTGTGTGACACCGATGGGCGCGCGCCTGCTGCGCCGTTGGCTGCTGTTCCCGCTCACCGACCGCAACGCCATCGAGGCCCGGCACGACCGCGTGGAGGCGCTGCTGGCGACGGATGACCTCATGCGCGCCCTGGAGCCCGACCTGCAGGTGGTGGGCGACATGGAGCGCTTGGTGGGCCGCGCGGCCGCCGCACGCATCAACCCCCGCGAGGTGCTGCAGCTGCAGCGCGCCATCGACGCCGCACAACGCATCCGCGAGCGACTGGCAGCAAGCGCCACGGCGCTTTCCATGGTGGCGGCCGGCTGGGAGCCCCCCTTGGCCCTGGCGCGGCGCATCGAACAGGGCCTGGAGCCCGAGGCGCCCGTGAACGTGCTGAAGGGCGGCGTGGTGCGCACGGGCGTGAGCGCCGAGCTCGACGAGCTGCGCCATGTGACGGCGCACGCGAAGGAGCTGCTGCTGGGCGTGCAGCAGCGTGAGGCCGAACGTACCGGCATCACCTCCTTGAAGGTGGGCTACAACAACGTGTTCGGTTACTACCTCGAAGTGCGGCACACCCACCGCGACAAGGTGCCGGCCGAATGGGTGCGCAAGCAGACGCTCACCGGTGCCGAGCGCTACATCACTGATGAACTGAAATCGCTCGAGGAGCGGATCCTGGGCGCCGAGGAACGGATCCAGACCTTGGAGGTGCACCTGTTCCAACAGCTGGTGGAGGAGGTGTGCGGCGCCATCGACGGCATCCAATCCACCGCGGCCGCGCTCGCGGAGCTTGACGTGCTGCGTTCGTTCGCGCTGGTGGCGGGCCAATGGCGCTATTGCCGTCCTCAGATGGACGACAGCGCTTCGCTCGAGCTGCGGGGGGCTCGGCACCCGGTGATCGAGCAGCAGCTTCCTCCCGGCGATCCGTACATCGCCAACGACCTCGTGCTCGATCCCGATGAAGCCCAGATCGTGGTGATCACCGGTCCGAACATGAGCGGTAAGTCGGCCATCCTGCGGCAGACGGCCCTGGTGGCCCTGCTGGCCCAAGCCGGCAGCTTCGTGCCGGCCCAGCGCGCACGCATCGGAGTGCTCGACCGCATCTTCACCCGCGTGGGTGCCTCGGACAACCTCAGCACCGGCGAGTCCACGTTCATGGTGGAGATGAACGAGACGGCCAGCATCCTCAACAACCTCAGCGACCGCAGCCTGGTGCTGCTCGACGAGATCGGCCGCGGCACGAGCACCTACGACGGCATCTCGATCGCCTGGGCCATCGCCGAGTTCCTGCACGAGCATGCGGCACGGCCGCGCACGCTCTTCGCCACGCACTACCACGAGCTCAACGAGATGGCGGCCACCTTCCCGCGGATCCGCAACGCGAACGTGGCCGTGCGCGAGGCCGATGGGCGCGTGCACTTCCTGCGCAAGCTGGTGCCGGGCGGCAGCGACCGCAGCTTCGGGATCCATGTGGCGCGCATGGCGGGCATGCCGCGGCGTGTGATCGACCGCGCGGAGAAGGTGCTAGCCCACCTGCAGGCCACGCACGGCGGCGACCTGGGCGCCCCGGCGGAACGGCCGCTGGCCTCCCTGGAGCGTGAACCGCAGCTCAGCTTCTTCCAGCTCGACGACCCGGCGCTCGAGGCCATCCGCGGGCAGATCGAGGAGCTCGACATCGACACGCTCACCCCGGTGGAGGCCTTGATCAAGCTCAACGAGATCAAGCGGATGGTGGGCGCGGGCAAGGTGAAGCTGCGCAAGGCCTGATCGTTCCCGGTGCGCTGCGTAGGTTGCGGCGTGAAGCTCATCGCCCTCGCCAAGCGCGCCCCGGTGCTGGTGATCGCCACGGCCGTGGTGCTCGCCTACTGGCCGCTGGCCACCTTCGGGTACACGCTCACGCACGGCGACACGCTCGACTGCTGGCTTCCCTGGCGCTTCTTCATCGCGGCGTGCCTCCACAACGGTGAGCTCCCGCTCTGGAACCCGATGCAGCAGATGGGCTACCCCGTCCATGCCGACCTTCAAGGCCCGGCCTGGTACGTGGAGGCGCTGGCCCTCGGGGGCACCATCGGCCATCCGGTGTGGGTGCTGCAGGCCCTGTTCCTTGGCTACCTCACGCTCGGTGGCCTTGGCATGTACCGCTTGGTGCGCACGCTGCACGGCAATGCCGGTGCGGGGCTGATCACGGGCGTGGCGTACGCGCTGGGCGGCTTCTTCACCGGGCATACCATGCACTTCTATGCGGTGATCAGCGCTGCGTGGCTTCCGTGGCTGCTCGAGGCGCAGCTGCGCCTGATGCAGGCGCCGCACTGGCGACCGGCCCTGGCGGCCGCGGTGTTCCAGTCCTTCCTCCTCACCGGCGGCAACCACACCTTCAACATCCTGGTGTTCTACCTGGTGCTCATGCTGTTCGCGGACCGCGCCTGGTGGTGCTGGCGCACCGACCGCCAGTTGTTCCGTGCGCTTCTCCGTGCCGAACTGCTCTTCCTCGGAGTCACGGTGCTCATGGCCTGCGGCACCCTGTGGTCCGCAGTGGAAGTGATCCCGTGGATGACGCGCGGCGAAGGGCTCGACCTGGAAACCGCCTCAGGCGGATCCTTCACCTGGCGCGCCTTCGTTTCGCTGCTGTTCCCCTTCGCCACGGGTGTTGACCGGGAGGCGCTCGGTACCGATCCCACGATGGCCAATGGCTACATGGGCGTGTGGGTGCTGGTGTGGGCTGTGCTCGCGCTGTTCCGCCGTCGTTCACGGGTGGAGAGCCTGCTGCTCGCGTTCGGCGCGGTGTGCGGGCTTGCGGCGCTGGGTCCGGCGCTGCCGGTGCACCGGCTGTTGTGGGCCTGGGTGCCGGGCATGGACCTGTTCCGCTTTCCGAGCTATTTCCTGTGGGGCGCGCAGCTGGCCGTGCTCGTCCTGGCCGGAGGAACACTGGCCCGCTGGGAGGAGCTCATGCATCGGCGCGCGCTGGTGATGGGCGTGGTGGGCGCCGCATTGCTCGTGGCCCTTGCGCTGCTGCTGCGTGCGGCATCCGGGGGCGATGCGGCCGCCGAAGGGGCGGGGCTGTACGAACGCATGCGCGCCATGCCGGTCGCCACACGGATCCTCCTTCATGGTGCGGTGCTGGTGCCCGTGCTGATCATCGGCCTTGGTCTGGTGTGGCGACGCCGAAGCGCCTTGCCCTGGTGGTGCGCCCTGGTGTGCGTGGAGATGGTATGGGCCACCGGACTGGCCGCTTGGAACACCAGCATCGCCGACCTGTCACCGGCGGCCGTGCAGGCGCGCATCGACGCCTTTCCGCCCGGACCGGTGGTGCCGCCGATGGAGCCCATGCGCAACGCCAAGGACGATGCCTCGGGGCTGCAGGTGCTCTGGCGCAACACCCAGGTCTACAAGGGACGTCCGTCCATGGGCGGGTTCAATTCATTCCAGCTGAAGCACACGGTGGCGCTGCTGGAAGGCCAGGCCGAGCTGCGCGAGCGACTGCTCGATCGGCCACTGGCCTACCTCGGCGATCCACAGCGCGATGCGGTCGGTGACCTCGGAACGTTGCAGCTGACGGACTTCCGCTACACGTCCATGGAGGCCGAGGTGAACGCCCGCGAGGCCACCCTGCTGCAGGTGCAGCAGGCCTGGTACCCTGGGTGGACCGCCGCGGTCGATGGTGTTGCGGTGCCCTTGCGGGGCGTGAACATCGCGGGGTTCGCGCTGCCCGTTCCGGCCGGTGTGCACCAGGTCCGCATCGCCTTCGTGAAGCCCTGGGTGCCTGTGCTCCTCGGCGTGCAGCTCGTGGTGCTGTTCGCGGCGCTCCTGCTGCTCGCCCGGACCTCGCTGGCCTCCAGGGCCTACCTCCCGCTTGTGCTGGTCCTGGGGGGGGGCACGTGCTGGAGCCTCTTCGCCCACACCCCGCGCAGCGAGCGCATCCAGCAAGGCCTGTGGCAGCTCGACAGTGCAGGGCCACCGGTGCAAGTGGTGAGCACCGATCGACCAGCCCTCGTACGCGACCATCTCCCCCGCGCCAGGATGGTCCGTTGTGAGCGGAGCACCGATGTGGACCAGCTGCTGCGCGCCTTCCACGCACAGGAGGGCCCGCAGGTGACGCTCGCGCTTGCCGGACCGCCGTTGCCTCCGGAAGGACCGCCCCAGCTCAACGAGGCCGGCTGGCACCTCATGCGCCGGGAACGCTTGGCCGGCGTGGAGCTGTTGCACTTCGTTCGCCAACAGCCGGGGGAGGAGGGGCATGTGCTTCACCTGGATCCGCTTGGTGGGGGCATGGTCCTCGCATCACCCACATCACCCTACACCCATGCGTACCGGCAGCGCATCGGCGACATGGACCACGCGCCGGGCCGCAAGCTCTGTGTGGACCTGAAGTTCACGGGGCGTCCCGGTGCCCGGGGCTATGTGGTGATCGAGCGGAAGCGGGGCGATCGCGCGTTGGACTACGAGGCCGTGCCGTTCGAGGTGAAGGCGGCGGACAGCACGTGGTCATCGTTCATGGTGCTGCGCGACCGGCGGGAGCTGCGGGACCCGGACGCCGAGCTCGGGGTGTACGTGTGGAACGAGACACCGGACACCCTGCGGGTGAAGGACCTGCGCGTAAGGATGGTCGGAGGCCCCCGTGTGAAGGATGGTGGTTGAACTTGTGCGGATCGTTCCGCGCACTATATTTGCACCCGCTTCAGCAATGAAGCCCACGCGAGAGTAGCTCAGTTGGTAGAGCACGACCTTGCCAAGGTCGGGGTCGCGGGTTCGAGTCCCGTTTCTCGCTCCGAAGATGCCTCCCCCCCGGGAGGCATCGTTCTTTCGGGCCGTTCGCAGCCCCCGGATAGCTTTGCTGGAGCACCCGCCCGGGTGGTGAAATGGTAGACACGAGGGACTTAAAATCCCTTGGTCCGCAAGGGCCGTGTGGGTTCGAGTCCCACCCCGGGCACCATGGCGTTCCCACCGCTTCCACAGCCGGCCCGCACCCGCATCGCCCCTACACCGAGCGGCCTGCTGCACCCCGGTAATGGTGCCGCTTTCGTGCTCACCTGGAAGCTGGCGCGCAGGGCGGGCGGCACCATCCTTCTGCGCATTGACGACCTGGATGCCGAGCGGGCGCGTCCAGCCTATGTGGAGGACATCTTCCGAACGATCGAGTGGCTCGGCATCGATTGGGACGAAGGCCCCACAGGCCCTTCCGACCTGGAGGCGCGGTGGTCGCAGCAGCAGCGGATCGACCGCTACCTCGAAGCGGTGGAACGGCTGCGCTCCTCGGGTCGCCTCTACGCTTGCACCTGTTCCCGCACCGAACTGCCGCGCTGCACGTGTCGCACGGCAGGGCGCCCGTTGGATGCTGTCGGGGTCTCCTGGCGGCTCGACCTGCTAACGGCTCCGGCAGTACCGATGCGGCGATGGCCCGGGGCAGGGGTGGCACTGGAACCGGCCCGCCTGATGCCCCAGGACCCGGTGATCCGCCAGCGCAACGGCCGACCGGCCTACCAGGTGGCCTCCCTGGTGGATGACCTTGATCATCGCATCGACCTGGTGGTGCGTGGCGAGGACCTGCTGCCCTCCACCGCCTGCCAGCTGTACATGGCCGGCCTGCTCAACGAGCCCCGCTTCGGGCAGGCGACCTTCGTGCACCACGGGCTGCTCACCGACGAGCAGGGGGCCAAGCTGAGCAAGTCACAGGGTGCGGGCGCCCTGCAGGCCATGCGCCAACAGGGGGTGGGGCCGGAGCGGATCCATGCGCTGGCGGACCGGTTGCTCGAGGAGCTGCTGGCCGGCGATCAGGCCTGAGGGGGCGGTGCGGGCAGATCGCCACCGTCCTGCTTCTTCCGCCCGGAGATGAACCGCCAGATGGCGGCACCGCCCGCGCCGATCGCCAGGATCACGAGCTTGATGTTCTTCAGCAGCAGGGCCAGGATCCCGGCCTTCGCCAGCACCTTGCCGGCCACCAGGCCGCCGATGGTCCACGCCGCCACCTCGTCCACATTGCTGTCGAACTGGTCGTAGCGGTAGCCATCGTTGAACTTCACCACGTTCAGCATGTCGGGCACGTGCTTCTTCACCAGCTCCAGCTCGGCCATGCCGGCCACGGCGTTCAGCACGAGCACACCCTTGCGGCCCAGCACGCGCACGTTGTAGTTGAGCGTGTTGCTCTCTGCATCGTCGCCGAACTTGATCTCCTTGGCCCAGTGCAGCACCTTGTTCTCCTTGTCATAGAAGGGGGGCGAGGCCCAGCCAAGGGTGTAGGCCGGCTCGAAGCCCTGTTCCACCCGCTGCTTGTTCTCCTCGACCTCCTCCTCCTGCATGTTCTTCAGCAGGTCGTCGTAGTCGATGTCGTCCGCATCGTCATCCTTCACGTAGCCGATCTCGTCGTACTGCACCACGAAGGCGTACCCGCCGTCCATGAGCACGCCGTCGGACTCCGGGAAGATCATGCCCAGGCAACCGTTGGCGCTGGGGTTGCCCCACAGGTCGACCAGCACGCGGCGCGTCTGTTCCTCGTCCAGGAACTTGAAGCCCTCGGGGATGTTGAGGGTGGCCACACCGTTGCCGAGGGGCACCGTGCCGCGCTGCCAGTTGAACGAGCGTTCCACCGAGTCCACGTAGCTGCGGCCGATGGAGTCCATCAGGGCCTGGGCATCGAAGGCGACGGTGTCGGTGGCGGTGCTGTCCTGGGAGGAGGCGGGCAGGCCCAGGGTCATTGCGAATGCGGTGGCAATGGCGGCAGGAAGGAGGTTCATTGGACCGGTGTGGGTCCACAAGGATACCATTCCGGGCCAACTCAGCGATCGATGGCCAGCGCCCGCACCCCCTTTTCGGTCCGTTCCAGGAAGCCCTTGGCCGCCAGTGCCTCCAGGTCGCGTTGGAGCGTCTTGGGGTGCAGGGGGGCGTACAGCTGGGCCAGGGCGGTGCTGAGGCCGGGGATGCGCCCTGGCATCACGGGACCCGGTGCGGCCAGCAGGTCATGCAGGAGCTGGCGCTGGCGCGTGGCGTGGCGGGAACTGCCGTGGGCGAAGCTGGCCTCCAGGTGCGTGGTCCATGCAGCGTTGCGCTGTGCGGCCTCCACGGCCTCCCACACCAGCGCGAGCTCGTCGACGAAGGCGCGCACCCAGCTGCCCAGGAAGGGGAGCGGGTCGTTGGTGCGGGCGCATTGGCCGGGCAACTTGAAATAGGCGCTGCGGATGCGGTCGAGGCCGATGGTGGGCAGGAGGGCGGCGCGGGGAGGCACGCCGGCCGACAGCAGGACCTGGTGCTCCACGCAGCGCGCGGTGCGTCCATTGCCCTCGCCGAAAGGGGCCAGCCACAGGAGGTACAGGTGGGCCATGGCGGCCTTCACCAGGGCCAGGGGCAGCCGCTCCTCCTCGGGTTCCGGGTCGAACACCGGACCGGAAAGCCAGTCGCACAGGCGCTCCATCAGCAGGTCGAGGTCCTCCGCAGGCGCGCCGCCGGTGGCCCGGGGACCGGAAACGCCGGTGCGCCATTCACCCGGGCGGACCTCCTCGTCCCAGGGCAGCCCCTTCAGCACCTGCGCGTTGAACAGCTGGATGGTCCAAGGGGTGAGCGCAAGGTCCCCTGAGCGCACCCGGTCCTCGGTCCAGCGCACGGCCTTCGCCAGGTTCTCCACTTCGGCCTTCAGGTACTGTTGCGCAGGGGGGAGGTCCAGCGTGCCCCGGAGCAGGGCGGTCACCTGCTCGGCACGCAGCGTGTTGCCCTCCATGGCGGCACTGGCCAGCACCCCTTCGCCGAGCAGGCGCAGGTCGATGGTCGAAGCCTCGCGCGGCGGCATCGGGCTGTTCGCGAGTCGTTCGCACAAGGCCGATGCACGGCCCAGCAACAGCCACACGGAAGCGGGTACTTTCCGCAGGTCAAGCCGGAAGTTCAACCACGGTTGTTGCTGTTCGAATGTCCGCATGAATGTCCATCCTGAATGTCCGCAACAAAGGACTGGTGCTCAATTCGTTGAGCGTACGGGTGTATCGTTGATGTTGTGAACAATGTCCAGCGGATGGTTCCATCGGGATGTCCGGTGTTGGTGATCCGCGTGTGAGGCCGGCAAGGGCACCGCGGATCGGGCTGAAGGACGAGGAAATGAAAGGCCGGGCGCTTCACGGCCGGGCAATGGGGAACACGTGCAAGGTGGGGCTCAGTGGGCCGATGCCGCGGCTTGGCCGATGGCCGGCAGGTGGTCCGCCAGCAGGTAGGTGAGCAGACCTGCCAGGCCGATGAGCAGCACGCGGTACCGCAGGCCGTTGAGGTAGGCCTCGGTGGCCTGCTTGCGCACGTGCAGGGTGATGATCGTAACGGTGAGCACCACGGCGCCCAAGAGGCCCATCAGCAGGCTGAAGTCGGCCCCGGGCCAGTGCTGGATGGTGAACAGCATGCCCACGCAGAGCAGGCTCAGCACCAGGCCCGTGATGAGGCTGAGGGGTACCAGCTCCCGACCGCCGGCAGGGCCACCGAGCGAGAGCCAGCCGAGCGGAAAGTAGACGACCGCCGCCGTGGAAAAGCCCAGTACGACCAGGACGCCTGCACCAGGCAGGCCGGCGAACCGCATGGACAGCCCGACGATGGCCGCAGCCCATGCCGCGCGTTCAACCCACTTCATGCTCCCAAGGTAACCGGAACCGGTTCAAGCGCGAACGAGGCGGATCACCCCCAGGGCATGGAGCCCCTTGATGATCGGCCAGGTGGGGTCGAATTCCCACCACTTGGCCGCGAAGTTGGCCCGGCCGCTGTGGGCGTGGTGGTTGTTGTGCAGGCCTTCGCCCATCACCACCAGCTCGATCGGCCACAGGTTACGGCTGGTGTCGTTCACGGCGTAATTGCGGTAGCCGTACTTGTGGGCGTACCAGTTGATGATGGCCCCGTGCAACGGCCCCATCACGTAGTGCACGGGCAGCAGCAGGTACTGCCACCAATGCGTGGCGTACACGGCGTAGAAGGCGGTGTACAGACCCGCCCACAGGAGGCGGCTGGTGGCGCTGCTTCCCCACAGGTCCAGGGCCCTCCAATCGGGCAGTCCCTTGGTGAAGCGGGGTTCGATGGTGGCCTTTCGGTCCACGATGTCGGAGTAGAGGAGCTTGGTGCGCCACATCATCCGCCATACACTGTGGTCGAAAGCGGGGGAATGGGGGTCCTTGTCGGTGTCGGCGTAGGCGTGGTGCATGCGGTGCATCAGCCCGTAGCCGTAGGCGCTCAGGTAGCTGCTGCCCTGGCCCACATAGGTGAGCAGGTAGAAGAAGCGCTCCCAGAAGGGGCTCATGGTGAAGAGCTGGTGGGCCGCGTACCGGTGCAGGAAGAAGGTCTGCACGAAGAGGCTGAGGTACCAGTGCGCCAGGAAGAACAGGAGGATGGCCATGAGCGCGGCGAAGGTAGCCCCGGGTCCGCCCCCTCAGGCGAAGCTGAAGCTGTCCACGTCGAAGAGCCCGCGGTCGCTGAGCTTCAGGTGCGGGATCACCAGCAGGGCCATGAAGCTCAGGGTCATGAAGGGTGCGGAGAGGGTGCTGCCGAGGGCCTTGGCCTCGCGGTCCAGGGCGCTGTAGGCATCGGCGACGGTATAGGCGTCGGCATCGCTCATGAGCCCGGCCACGGGCAGGGGGAGCACCCTGTGGGTCCCGCCGTGGGCCACGCTCACCCCGCCCTGGTGCGCGATCACGGCGTTGATGGCCTCGCACAGGTCCTCGTCGGTGCAGCCCACGGCCACGATGTTGTGGCTGTCGTGCGCCACGCTGCCGGCGATGGCGCCGTGCTTCAGGCCGAAGCCGTGCACCCAGGCCACCGCCTTGTGGCGGTCGGTGTAGCGGTCGACCACCACGAGCTTCAGTACGTCGCGGGCCGTGTCGCTCATGCTGGCCCCATCGACCGCGTGCTCGGGCATGCGCAGGCGGTTGGTGATGAGCTGGCCATCGAGGGCGCCGATCACGGTGCGCTCGGGTCCGGTGGAAGGCACGCGCAGGTCGGTCGGACGCACGGGGCTGCACCGGAAACGGTTCGGCGTGGCATCGTGCACGCGGGGGATGAGGGTCTCGCCGTGCTCGGCCACCAGGCGGCCCCCGATCCAGGTACGCACAGCACGGAAGTCCACGAGGTCGTCGAGCAGCACCATGTCGGCCGGGTCGCCCACCCGCAGGCGGCCGATGGGCAGGGTGTAATGGTCGCGCGGGTTGATGCACGCGGCCAGGAGCACGTTGAACACGTCCACGCCGAGGGCCACCGCGCGGCGGCACAGGTCATTGATATGGCCTTCCACCAGCCCGTCGGGGTGCTTGTCGTCGCTGCAGAGCATCACCCGGTGCGGGTGGGCGTTCAGCAGGGGCCACAGGGCCTCGAAGTTCTTGGCGGCGCTGCCTTCGCGGATCTGCACCCACATGCCGGCGGCGAGCTTGTCGAGGGCCTCCTCGAGGGTGAAGCACTCGTGGTCGGTGGTGATGCCGGCGGCGGCATAGCGCACCACGTCGGCGCCGCGCAGGCCGGGGGCATGGCCGTCCACCGGTTTCCCCAGGCGGTGGGCGTGCGCGATCTTCCGCATCACCTCGGCATCGCCGTGCAGCACGCCGGGGAAGTTCATCATCTCGCTCAGGTAGCGCACCTCGGGCCGTTCGAGCAGGCGCCCCACGGCTTCGCTGTCGAGCGCGGCGCCCGCGGTCTCGAAGGCGGTGGCGGGCACGCAGCTGGGGGCGCCGAAGAAGAAGTGGAAGGGCACCTGGCGCCCATTGGTGATCATGAAGTCCACGCCCTCGGCGCCGAGCACATTGGCGATCTCGTGCGGGTCGCTCACGGTGGCCACGGTGCCGTGGGTCACCGCCAGTCGCGCGAATTCGCTGGGCAGCAGCATGCTGCTCTCCACGTGCACGTGGGCGTCGACGAAACCGGGGATCAGGTATCCCTCCACCGGACCTTCGAAGGGTTTGATGGCCGTGATCCGGCCGTTCTCCACGAGGAGCTCGACCGCCCGGACCTCACGACCGGCGATGTCCACCAGGTTGGTGCGCAGACTGAACGATGTCATGCCCGCGAAGGAAAGGGGGAAGGGCGGCTGTTGCGCTCAGCTGCCGAACATCTCCTTCACGCGCTCGAAGAAGCCCTTGTCCTTGTTGGTGGGCTTGGGCTGGAAGCCGGGGCTGGTGCGCAGCTTCTCCAGAGCGGCCTTCTCCTCCTTGCTGAGGTCGGTGGGTGTCCACACGGCCACGTGCACGAACAGGTCGCCGTGGCCGTGGTGGTTCACGCTGGGCAGGCCCTTGCCCTTGAGGCGCAGGGTGTGGTTGCTCTGTGTGCCGGGCTCGATCTTCACGCGGGCCTTGCCGTTCACCAGGGGCACTTCGATGCTGGTGCCCAGGGCGGCGTCGATCACGCTCACGAAGGCCTCGTAGTGCAGGTGCTGGCCGTCGCGCTTGAGCTCGGCGTGGTCCTCCTCCTCGATCACCACGAGCAGGTCGCCAGGCACGCCACCGGCGGGCGCGTCGTTGCCGAGGCCGCTGAGGTTGAGCTGCATGCCCTCCTCCACGCCGGCGGGGATCTTCACGTTCACCACCTGCTCTTCGCGGGTGAGACCGTGCTCATCGCTGCCGGCACCGCGCTTGCTCACGGTCTGGCCCATGCCGCCGCAGGCGGGGCAGGTGGTCACCGTTTGCATGGCGCCGAGGAAGGTGCTCTGCACGCGGGTCACCTGGCCGTGTCCCTTGCAGGTGGAGCAGGTGCCGTATTCGGTGCCCTTGGCCCGCACGAGCTTCTGCAGCTTCAACTGCTTCTCCACACCGGTGGCGATCTCCTCCAGCGTCAGCTTCAGGCGCACCCGCAAGTTGCTGCCCTTCACCACGCGCCGGCCGCCGCGGCCACCGCCGAAGCCACCGAACGCACCGCCCCCGAAGGCCTCGCCGAAGATGTCGCCGAACTGGGAGAAGATGTCCTCCATGTTCATGCCACCGCCTTGGAAGCCACCGCCACCGCCCATGCCGGGGCCGGCGTGGCCGAAGCGGTCGTAGCGCGCCTTCTTCTCGGGGTCGCTGAGGATCTCGTAGGCGCTCGCCGCCTCCTTGAACTTCTCCTCGGCGGCCTTGTCGCCGGGGTTCTTGTCCGGGTGGTACTTGATCGCGAGCTTCCGGTAGGCCTTCTTGATGTCGTCCGCGCTGGCGTTGCGGTCGACACCGAGCACACTGTAGGGGTCCTGCTTGCTCATCGGGCGTGTCGCATCATTCGCCCACCACCACCTTGGCGTAGCGGATCACTTTCTCGTGCAGGGTGTAGCCGTTCTCCACCACGTCGAGCACCTTGCCCTGGAGCGCTGCATCGGGCGCGGGAGCCTTGGTGATGGCCTCGTGGCGGTCCACATCGAAGAGCTGGCCCTTGATGTCGCCCATGGGCTTCACGCCCTGGGCGCCGAGGATGTGCAGCAGCTTGCTGTGGATCAGGTGGAAGCCCTCCTTCACGGCGGCGAGGTCCTCGGTGCGGGCGTTGTTGGCGATGGCGCGCTCCATGTCGTCGAGCACGGGCAGCACGTTGCGCAGCACGTTCTCGCCTGCGAACTGGATCAGGTCCACGCGCTCCTTTGCGTTGCGCTTGCGGAAGTTGTCGAACTCCGCATTGAGGCGCAGCCACTTGTCCTTGAAGTCCGCGGCCTCAGCCCTGGCGGCGTCGAGCTCGGCCTGCAGGGCGGACACGTCCTCGCGGCCATTGGCCTCGGCATCGCGCATCACGTGCTCGGCGGCGGCCTCGGAGGCCACGGTCAGCGGGTCCTTCATCGCCTCATCGGCGGCGTCGGTTGGCAGTTGGTGCGCGGCAGAATTGGCAGCGGCCTCGGTCCCGGAGGCGGCTTCATGGCGGTCCGACATGGGTTTTCGTGCTTTTCCGAAGATGCTGCGCATGGGGTCAACTTCAATGCCGCGGCGAAGGTGGGGACAATTTGACAGGGCAGGCACAGGGCGGGAAAATGAAAGGGCCTGCACGTGGCAGGCCCTTTCGGAATGCGTCGGAAGGTGGTTCACTGCTGCACCATGAAGCGCAGCAGGCTCTGCTGGTCGCCCTCGGTGATGCGCAGCAGGTACATGCCCGAGGGCATGCCGTTGAGCCCCACGCCGAACAGGTTCGGACCGGCGGCCACGGTCTGCTGGCGCTGCACCACCACGCGGCCGGTGAGGTCGACCACGTCGATGTTCACGATGCCCTCCGCGCCGGCCATGTACTCGGCCGTGACCTTGTCGGCCGCGGGGTTCGGGAAGAGGTTGAGCAGGCCGCCGGCGGGCTCGATCACCTCCTCGGGCACGCCCATCTCACGCCAGTTGGCGCTCTGGGTGCTGGCGCGCAGAGTGTAGCACTGGGTGGTGCTGAAGGCGCCACCGTAACCGTACACACGCACGTAGTAGGTGGTCACCGTGGTGGTGTTGCTGATGAGCTGCTCGCTGGTGGTGCCGCCGTTCTGCGAGGTGCCGAGCAGGGTGCTCGTACCGCGGTACAGGCGCATGTCGTAGTCGAAGGGCAGGTTGGTCAGCGTCACCTTGATCTTCGGTGCAGCGCTGGTATTGGTGAACTTGAACCAGTCCACGTCGGTGCTGGTGCCGATCAGCGCCTGGATGTTCGTGTTCACCGCGATGGTCTTGGCCGTGCCGCTGCTGTTGTTGCTCTCGTAGGTGTCGGTGCAGCCCGTGCTGGTGGAGGTGGTGGTGAAGGTGATGGGGCTGGCGTAGGTGGAGCTGCCTCCGCTGCACACGGCCTGCACCTGGGCGTTGTAGGCGGTGCCCGCCGCAAGGCCCGTGAGGGCGGCGCTGGTGGAGGCGGTGTTCAGGGTGGTCCACGTGGTGGCCGTGCTCAGCTTGTACTGCAGGTTGTAGCTGGTGGCGCCGCTCACGCCGGCCCAGCTCAGGGTGGCCCCGCTGGTGGTGATGCCGCTGGCGGCCAGGCCGGTGGGCGTGCCGCAGGATCCGGGCGTGGGCGGGGTGCAGCCCAGCGAGGTGGTGAGGCCCACGCGGGCGCCACCGGTGGCGAAGAGCGCGTTCATGCGCGTGCTCTGGCCGGCGGAGAACATGTTCATGCAGCCGTCATCGGTGTAGTCCATGTAGTTCATGGTCATCTCCACCGGAGCGCCGGAGCAGGTGCTGAGGTGCGGGTAGGTGGGGCAGCCGTAGTTGGCGGTGTTGTGCGTGGGCGTGTCGTTCACCAGGTCGCTGCCGCAGGTGGCATCGCCCCAGATGTGGCGCAGGTTGAGCCAGTGGCCCACCTCGTGGGTGGCGGTGCGGCCGTAGTTGTAGGGGGCCGAGGTGCCCGGCGCGCTGAGGCTGCCGATGGAGCTGTACAGAAGCACCACACCGTCGGTGGCGGCGGTGCCGCCCGGGAACTGGGCGTAGCCGAGCAGACCGCTGCCCAGGTTGCAGCTCCAGATGTTGAGGTAGCTGCTGGCGGGCCAGGCGTTGTCACCGCCCTGGGCGGTGTACTTCACGGCATCGTTGGTGCTCCAGCTGGTCACCGTGGTGCTCTTGCGCACGATGCCGTTGGTGGCGTTGCCGTTGGGGTCGCGCTGGGCCAGGCAGAACTGGATCTGCGTGTTGGCCGCCACCCCGGTGAACGCCGAGGGCGTATTGCCGGCATCGCTGTTCAGGCGGGCGAAGTCGGCGTTGAGCTGCGCCACCTGCGCCTGGATCTGCGCATCGCTGATGTTCTCGGCGGCGGTGCGGTACACCACGTGGAAGACCACGGGGATGGTGACCACGGCGCGCGCGCTGCCATCGGGGCTCTGCACGGCGTACTGCTGCGTGAACTGCTCGATCTGCTGCAGGCGCAGGGCGCGCTGCGGATCGCTGGCGATCTGCTGGTCCAGCACGTCCATCGCTGCGCAGCTGCGCTGGGCGAGGGCGTCGCCGCCCAGGAGCAGCGCCAGGGTGAGGGCGCCGGCAAGTCGGAGGAAAGGTCGCTTCATCGGGTCTTCGGGTGTTGGTTGGTCCGTTGCGTCGTGTTCCGCCAAGGACGAACACAAGCTTAACGGTTCATCACGTGATCTCCAAGGCCATTCGACGCCGGTGGCCCACACGGTCGACCGACCGGGCATGGCGGGCGATAAAGCGGATCGGCACCCCCTCCATGACGAAGCCCCCGCTGGGCGGGGGCTTCAAGGCGTGTTTCGCGTCGCGGTCAGAAGCTCTTCACATGCTTGTCGAGCTCCATGTCCAGCAGTTCGCCGCGCAGGTTCTTGGCGATGATGATGCCGTTGGGGTCCACCAGGAAGCTGGCGGGGATGCTGTGCACGCCGTAGAGGCGGGCGGGCTCGCTGTTCCAGGCGCCCAGGTCGCTCACGTGGTACTTCCACATCAGCTTGTCGGCGGCGATGGCCTTCTTCCAGGCATCGCGGCTCTTGTCGAGGCTCACGCTGTAGATCTCGAAGCCCTTGCCCTCCTTGAACTTGGCCTTCGTGTACTTCTGGTAGGCGGCCACCACGTTCGGGTTCTCACGGCGGCAGGGCCCGCACCAGCTGGCCCAGAAATCGATGAGCACGTACTTGCCACGCAGCTCCGACAGCTTCAGCACCTTGGTGCTGTCGGCGTTCATGAAGGCCAGCTCCGGGGCCTTGTCGCCCACGTTGGTGCCGATCTTGGGGTCACCGCCGGAGCCCATGCGGTTTGTGAAGCCGTAGATGGCGAGCAGCGCCACGCCGGCGATCAGGGCGACCTGCGTCTTCTTCATGAGGGAGGTAAAGGACATGGGGCAAAAGTAGGAAGGTGCGTCACCCACAGCGATCATCGTGCCGGAACGGCCGTCAGCGGTGCTCAGGGGGCCTTTTTCTGCGCTTTCACCTTCTTGGCGGACTTGGCCTTCTTGCCGCCGGGCATGGTGCTGCCGGGGTTGCGCTCCTTCTCCATGGCGGCGATGCGGGCGGGGTCCTTCTCCACCAGCCCTTCCAGCAGCTGGTCGAGGGCGGTGCCGTGCACATCGGTGGCCAGCACGGTGCCGGAGGCGTCGATCACCACGTTGGTGGGGATGAAGGCCACCTGGTAGGTCGTGGCCGCGGGGTTCTGCCCGCCGTCCACCGCGCCCACGTGCCATTTCCAGCCGAGGCTGTCGGTGGCGATCGCGGTCTTCCACGCCTCACCGCCGCCGGGACGGTCCAGGCTCACGCTGAAGACCTCGAAGCCGTTGCCCTTGGTGAAGTAACCGTCCTTGTACTTCTTCCACGTGCGCACCACGTTGGGGTTCTCCATGCGGCAGGGGCGGCACCAGCTGGCCCAGAAGTCGATCAGCACCACCTTGCCGCGCAGCTGGCTCAGGCGCAGCGTGTCGCCCGCAGGGCTCTTCATGGCGATCTCGGGCGCCGCCTGTCCCACGGCCACGCCACCCAGTCGCTGCTGGGCGCGCAGGCTGAAGGGCAACAGAAGGAGCGCGGCCAGCGAAAGGCGGAAGAGGTGCTTCATGCCACGAAGGTAGCCTTGCCGGCCGCGCGGGCCTGGCCGAACTGCGCGCTCCCTGAGGATCCTGCCGCTCAATCCACCAGCGTGATCCGCGCGCCGATGGCGTTGAGGCGGCCCTCGATGTCCTGGTAGCCGCGGCGGATCTGCTCGATGTTGTCGATGGTGCTCACCCCGTCGGCGCTCAGCGCGGCGATGAGCAGCGACACGCCAGCGCGGATATCGGGGCTGGTCATGCGGATGCCGCGCAGCGACATGCCGAAGTCGTGGCCGATGACCAGGGCGCGGTGCGGGTCGCAGAGCGTGATCTGCGCGCCCATCTCGATCAGCTTGTCCACAAAGAACAGGCGGCTCTCGAACATCTTCTGGTGGATGAGCACGCTGCCCTTGGCCTGTATGGCGGTGACGAGCACGATGCTGAGCAGGTCGGGTGTGAAGCCGGGCCAGGGCGCGTCGGCCACGATCATCTGGCTGCCATCGATGAACTTGGTGATGGTGTAGTGCTCCTGCTGCGGCACGTGGATGTCGTCGCCGTTCCGCACCACGGCGATGCCGAGCTTGCGGAACACATCGGGGATCATGCCCAGGTGGTCGTAGCCGGTGTCCTTGATGGTGATCTCGCTGCGCGTCATGGCGGCGAGGCCGATGAAGGAGCCGATCTCGATCATGTCGGGGAGCATGCGGTGCTCGGTGCCGCCGAGCTCCTTCACGCCGTCGATGTGCAGCAGGTTGCTGCCGATGCCGCTGATCCTGGCGCCCATGCGCACGAGCATGTTGCAGAGCTGCTGCAGGTAGGGCTCGCAGGCGGCGTTGAAGATGGTGGTGCGCCCCTCGGCGAGCACGGCGGCCATCACGATGTTGGCGGTGCCCGTGACGCTGGCCTCGTCGAGCAGCATGTAGCAGCCCTTGAGCTGCTTCGCTTCTGCGCGGTAGAAGCCCTCCTTGGCGTCGTACTTGATCTCGGCGCCCAGGCGCTCGAAGCCGATGAAGTGGGTGTCCATGCGGCGGCGGCCGATCTTGTCGCCACCGGGGCTGGGGATGTAGCCGCGGCCGAAGCGCGCCAGCGCAGGGCCCGCCACCATCACGCTGCCGCGCAGGCTGCCGCCCATGCGCTTGTACTCCGGGTCGAGGAAGAACTCGAGGTTCACGGTCCTCGCGGTGAACCGGAACGAGCCGGGGCCGAGCTTCTCCACATGTACGCCCATGGCGCGCAGCAGGTCGATGAGCTTGTTCACGTCCACGATGTCGGGCACGTTGTGGATGGTGACCGGCTCGCTGGTGAGCAGCACGGCACAGAGGATCTGCAGCGCCTCGTTCTTGGCGCCCTGGGGGATGAGCTCGCCCTTCAGGCGGCGGCCCCCTTCGATGCGGAAGCTGGACATGGCTGGCGTGGACCGCGCTCAAGGGCGGCCTGCGCCAAAGCAACAACGCGTGCGCTCCGCCCTGCGGTGTGCCGCCGGCCGGGTACTAACAACAGGATGTGGTGAGGCGGGTCCCCGGCTCAGTACCGGTTCTTCTTCCGCTTGCGGTTGCGCTTCTTGCCGCCGCCACCGCCCTGGTTGCCGTAGCGCTGCTTTCGCAGGTCCACCTCGTTGCGCGGGCCCTGGCGGTGAGCCTGAAGCAGCGCGTCGGTGCTGGTGAGCTGCTGGTCGGGCTTCAGCTTCAGCTTGCCCTTGCTCAGCTCGGCCAGGTCCTTGATGATCACGCCGTCGCCCACGCTGTCGCGGTTCCATGCGAGGAACTGCTTCTTCATGAGGTTGGCGATGAGCACGGTGAGGGCCTCCTTCTCGGGGCCTTCCTCCTTGGCCACGGTGGTGGCGATGAGGCGCTCCACCAGCTTGCCGTAGTGGCCGTAGGTGATCTGCTGCTTGGGGTAGGCGACCTTCTCGGGCTTGCTCTCGAGCTCCTCGGGCGTGGGCTTGGGGAAGGGGCCGTCCACATCGAGCTTGAACTCGCTCATGATGTAGAGGTGGTCCCACAGGGTGCGGTCGCCGGCCTCGCCGTTGCGCAGCTGCGGGTTCAGTCGGCCGATCACCTGGATGATGGCGTGCGCCAGGCGCGTGCGCTCCGCGCGGTCCTCCACGCCCAGGCAGTGCTCCACCATGCGCTGCACGTGCCGCCCGTACTCGGGGATGATCAGGCGCGGGCGCTGGGTGTTGTAATCGAACGGAACGGCGGGAAGCGTGGTCATGCGTGGCGTACTGTGCGAAGGGACCGGGCGCTTCGATCGGTGATCGTGCGGCGGGGCGCGCGGCGCGCTCCTGCCCGGTGTCGGTCAAAGGTAGAGGGTCCGGGGGAATCCTCCGACCTTACTTTCGGTGCATGCGCCGCGCGCCGCTCCGCCACCTGCCCCTGTTGCTGCTGTCCCTGGCCTCCTGCGCCAAGGACATCCCCGAGGGCCTGCCGGGCTGGCTCAGCGACCGCATCGAGCATTGCGCGAAGAAGCGGCACGACTGCGGGCACCTCGAGGTGCTCGAGTACGCCGGCCTCGGCCGCACCTGGTACTATCTCAACCAGCGCGATACCGGCAGCGATGAGCTGTACACGGCCGAGGGTTCGCTCGTCTGCAGCGGCGTGAACATCTTCATCGACGAGAGCCAGTGCACGGCCGTGGTGCTCGACTCGCTGAAGCCCGTGCGCTCGGTGTGGCGGGAGAAGTGATCAGCCCTCCACCACCCGCAGCTTCGCGAAGCGCAGCAGCAGTTGCTTCTGGCCCGCGCTGGGGAAGAAGACCGTGGCCTTGAGGTCGGGCGCGCGGCCTTCCACCTTGATCACCTTGCCCTTGCCGAACTTCTCGTGCTCCACCGTGGCGCCCTCGTGGATGCCTTCGGGGGGCGTGTGGCCCAGGGTGCTGGTGGCCTCGAGCGGCGAGCCTTCGCCGGTGATGCGCTTCAGGCTCTTGCGCTGCGGCGGCGGCGGGGGCGGCGGTGCGTTGGAGGGCTGCGCGGCGGGCCGGCCCTGGATGGGGCGGCTCAGCGGGCGCTCCATGGAAGGCCGCTCGGTGGCGGGGCGGTCCGCGGCGGGGCGGTCAAAGCTGCCCGAACGGCTCGCCCACGGCGGGGTGAGGCTGCGCCGGTCGCCGAAGCCCATGTTCATCCGGGAGCTGCTCGTGGGCATCTCCAGGTACTGCGGGTCGATCTCGTCGATGAAGCGGCTGGGCTCGGCGGCGGTGAGCTGCCCCCACTTGTACCGGCTCATCGCGTAGCTCAGCGTGGCCTTCGTCTTGGCGCGGGTGAGCGCCACGTAGAACAGGCGGCGCTCCTCCTCCAGGTCGGCGCGCGTGGTCACGCTCATCTGGTTGGGGAAGAGCTCCTCCTCCAGCCCCACGATGTGCACGTGCTCGAACTCCAGGCCCTTGGAGCTGTGGATGGTCATCAGGCTCACCCGGTCGTTGTCGTTGGGGTCGTCGTTATCCGCGTCGGTGAGCAGCGCCACGTCGATGAGGAAGTCGGGCAGGGTGCGCGGCACGTCGCTGCCTTCGTTGGTGTCGCTGAACTCCTTCATGCCGTTCAGCAGTTCCTGGATGTTCTCGTAGCGGCTCACGCCCTCGGGCGTCTTGTCAGCGAAGAGGTCGCTGAGCAGGCCGGTGGTGCGGGCGATGTACTCGCCGAGCGTGTGCGCGCTCTGGTCGGCGAGCATGGTCTGGAAGCTGCGGATCATCAGCACGAAGTCCGCAAGGCGCTTGCGTGTGCCTTCGTTGAACCCGAGCTCACCCAGGTGCTGGTTCATCACGTCCCACACGCTGAGGCTGCGCTCGCCGCCGGCCACCATCAGCTTCTCCACGGTGGTCTGCCCGATGCCGCGCGCGGGGTAGTTGATGATGCGCTTCAGCGCCTCCTCGTCGTTGGGGTTGCAGGTGAGGCGGAAATAGGCGAGCAGGTCCTTGATCTCCTTGCGCTGGTAGAAGCTAAGGCCGCCGTAGATGCGGTAGGGGATGTTGAGCTTGCGCAACGCCTCCTCCATGCTGCGGCTCTGGGCGTTGGTGCGGTACAGGATCGCGAAATCCTTGTTGGGCACCTGCCGCTGCATCCTGGTCTCGAAGATGCTGTGGGCCACGAAGGCGCCCTCCTCGTTGTCGCTCACCGCGCGGTGCACGAGGATCTTGTCGCCCTCGGCGTTGGCGGTCCACACGGTCTTCTTGATCTGGTCCCTGTTCTTGTCGATGAGCGAGTTGGCGGCGCCCACGATCACCTTGGTGCTGCGGTAGTTCTGCTCGAGCTTGAAGAGCGCGTGGTCCGGGTAGTCCTTCCGGAAGTTGAGGATGTTCTGGATGTTGGCGCCGCGGAAGGCGTAGATGCTCTGGCTGTCGTCGCCGACCACGGTGAGGTTCTCGTGCCGCGCGGCCAGGGTGCGCACGATGTTGTACTGCGCCAGGTTGGTGTCCTGGTACTCGTCCACCAGGATGTACTGGAAGCGCTGCTGGTACTTCAGCATGGCGTCCGGGTGGTCGCGGAAGAGCAGGTTGGTGTTGAAGAGCAGGTCGTCGAAGTCCATGGCGCCCGCGCGGAAGCAGCGCTCGGCGTAGGCCTTGTACAGCTCGCCGATCTTGGGGCGCAGCGCGGCGGCATCGCTGGCCATGAGTTCGGCGTTGTTGAGGTACTCGAGCGGACCGATCAGGTTGTTCTTGGCGATGCTGATGCGGCCATGCACCTGGTTGGGCTTGTACAGCTTGTCGTCGAGCTGCCACTCCTTCAGGATGGTCTTGATCAGCGAGCGGCTGTCGTCGGTGTCGTAGATGGTGAAGTCCTTCGGGTAGCCGAGCTTGTCGGCCTCGGCGCGGAGGATGCGGGCGAACACGCTGTGGAAGGTGCCCATCCACAGGTTGGCGGCCTCACTGCGGCCCACCACGTGCGCGATGCGCTCCTTCATCTCGCGCGCGGCCTTGTTGGTGAAGGTGAGCGCCAGGACCTGGAAGGCGTCCACATCCTTGGCCATCATCAGGTGCGCGATGCGCGTGGTCAGCACCTTGGTCTTGCCGCTGCCCGCGCCCGCGATCACCATCGTGGGTCCATCGGTGTGCGTCACCGCCGCGCGCTGGGCCTCGTTCAGGCCGCTCAGGTAGTCCATCTGCTCGTTCCCCGCCCCTTCGTTCAGGCGGACCGCGAAGGTACTTCCGGCACCCCGCGCACCACGGATCGGCTTATGAACAGGGAATGGAACCACCGACGGACGTTGCAGCATCAGCCTTATCTGTGTCCATCCGTGTCCATCAGTGGTTGTGAAAGGACGGCTCCGGCGTTGCCGGAGCCATTGGGATGGAACCACGGATGAACACGGATGAACACAGATGGAAGTCCTGTCACAGCCTTATCTGTGTCCATCCGTGTCCATCTGTGGTCATGAACGGCGGACGGATCACCGCCGCTCCGGCAGCGCCATCAGCCGCGTCCAGCACCAGCGGAAGAGCGGGTGCAGCACGAAGGTGTACAGGACCACGCCGCCCCACAGGGTGTACAGGAAGCACTGCATGATCCACGCGTTCAGTTCGGCGACGGCGATCTCCAGCTCGTCCATGCGCGGCCCCATGAAGCCCTGCTCGCGCAGCATTTCCACCTGCCATTCCAAGGCCTGGTAGCCGAAGATGTCGAAGCGGTCGTGCAGGATGAACAGCGTGAACACCGCGAAGAAGGGCGCTGCGGCGTTGGCCAGCACCGCCATCACCGCCGGACGCGTGCGGTAGGCCTTCAGCCAGGGGATGCGCACGGTGAGCAGCAGCAGCGCCGCCACGATCAGGTAGGCGGCCCACAGCATGATCAGCTCCTCGTCCATGCCGAGGAGGTCCTCGGTGAGCAGGGAGAAGATCAGCACCAGGATCGGCAGCACGGCCCCGGTGACCACCGCGATCAGGAAGGGCTGCCAGTACAGGTTCTTGAAGATGGAGAGCAGCAGGGCGATGCAGAAGGTGGTGAGCACCATGCCGAAGAGGATGGCCTCCCATTCGAGGAAGTCGTAGTCCCAGGCCTTGGCCTCGCCGATGTCGTCGATGGGCCGCTCTACGCGCCAGATGTTGGTGGTGCTGGCTTCGCGTTTGCGGTACTCGCCCAGCACCACCGAGGCCGGCAGCAGGCGCACCGCCGGCTGGTAACCGTGCGCGATCGCCAGGGCCTCGTTGATCGCCGCGGTGTCGGGCAGCTCGTTGCGGGCGTAGCGCTCCAGGTAGCGCAGCTCCAGCACGCTGTCCGTGGCGAAGTCCTTGCCGGGCCAGTGGTCGAACACCTGGAAGGGCGACAGGTCAGTGCGCAGCAGCGGGCTGTGCGTTTCGATCGAATCGATGATCCGCAGGTGGTACGCGGCGGTGTCGGGGTCGTAGTCCGCGGTGTCGGCGGGGTCGCCGTGGTAGTTGTACGCGTCGATGTGGTCGTCGTACACCTCGTGCAGTTCGCGCTCGGTCTCCACCTCGTAAGGCTTGGGGATGTCGCGGTCGCGGTACTCCTGGAGGTCGCGGTAGAAGCGGTGCGTCCCGTGGCCTTGGGGCTGTCGATGCGCCAGGCGGCGTTTCGCCTCTTCCATCGGCTCCCAACCCATGGCGGCATATTCCACAGCGCGTGCCGCTTCATCGGCCATGCGTTCCGCCTCCGTCGTTTCTGCGTAGGTCTCGCTCCCGTACAGCCAGGGCACCACGGCGTGCAGCGCGTCCACGTCGTGGTTGAGCCGCTCGTCCGTCACCAGGTGGCCGATGCGCCACGCCAGTGTGAGCGAGAGGGTCATGGGCAGGGTGAGGATCAGCAGCAGGCTCAGCCAGTGCAGCAGCAGCTCGCCCACCTCGGCGTAGAAGTGCCGTTGGCCGAAGCGCCGCTCCACGGTGAAGAGCAGCACGCGGTACACCCAGAAGCAGGCGTACACCACGGTGGGCACCATCATGTAGCCCCACACCTCCTCGGGCTCGGGATGGCGGTGCGCGGTCACGGGGATCAGCAGGCCCAGCACGAAGGCGAGCGCGTCGAGCAGCGCGATGAACCACAGGTGCAGGTGGATGCGCGTGGCCCACAGCCGCGGGTGGTTCTCCTGCAGCCACAGGTCGAGCTGCCGCAGGAAGGGCGGGATCAGGCGGCGCAGCTGGTTCATGGATCTTGATGGAAGAGCTTGCGCGTGCTGGTGCTGATGTCGCGGAAGTAGCCCACCTCGATGCCCGCCTGCGTGACGGCATGGAGCAGGTCGCGGGAGGTGAGGGTGCGCGGCGTGGTGATGCGCCACAGCAGCCCGGTGTCGTCGAGGTCCACGCCGCCCAGGTGCGCCAGGGCCTGCTGCAGGCGCGCGCGGTCGGCGTCGGCCTTCAGCTCGAACACGTTGGTGGTGCGGTCGCGGTCGAAGGCGTTGGCGCCGCCGCTGTAGGCCACCTTGCCGTTCTTCAGGAACACGATGGTGTCGGCGATGGCCTCGATCTCGTGCAGCTGCTGCGAGCTCAGGATCACGGCCACGGGGTTGCGGCGCGAGCTGGCCAGGTGGCGCAGGTCCTGCAGGAAGAGCTGTTGCGCCTGCAGGTCGAGGTTGGCGATGGGCTCGTCGAGCACCAGCAGGCGCGGGCGCCACACCACCATGCGCGCCAGCTCGAAGCGCAGCTTGTAGCCGCTGCTGAGCTCGTTCCACGTGAGGTCGCGGAAGCGCGTGAGGCCCAGGCGGTGCAGGGTGTGCTCCACGCGCTCGCGGTTGGCCTCGCCCTTGAGCCCGTGCACCGCCGCGGTGAAGCGCAGGTTCTGCAGCAGGGTGCCGTACCAGCGCGCGTTGCGCTGGGGGATCCACGCGATGCCGCCGCGGATGGCGTAGGGGTCGGTGCCGGCGCCGGGGTACAGGCCCGTGCCCTCGTCGTGGTCGAGCAGGCCGGCCACCTGCCGCAGCAGGGTGGTCTTGCCGTTGCCGTTCTCGCCCACCACACCGGTGATGGTGCCGGCCTTCAGCTCCAGGTCGATGGGGCCCAGGCTGAAGCGGTGGCCGCGCGAGCGGAAGTGCTTCACCAGGCCCTGGCCCAGGTAGAGCGGGGCGCCGGGCGGCGTGGCGCCCTCAGTGTCGGCGGGCACGCCCTGGGCGCGGATGCGGCCCAGCAGGTCGCGCACGCGCTGGGCGTAGGCCTGCCCGCGTTCACCGCTCAGCTCGGCGGCGCCCAGCCCGCGGTCCAGGTTGTAGGCGGCGCGCAGCTGCATGGCCTCCTGGCGGAAGGCGGCGAGCGCATCGTACTCGTCGCACAGGTCCATCAGCCGGCGCGTGGCCAGGCTCATGTCCGTGCCCTCGGCCAGGTCGGCTAGTTCGGCAAGGCGCTGTGCGGCGGTCATCGGGGACAGGAACGTGGGGGGCGCGGTGAAAGTATGGGGTATGTGAATGCTCAGCCACCACTCATTCGCTCATTGCGGGAGCCATGTGTCTGAGCGTTGTTAGGGAACACGATCACACGACCGGGCAATGGGCGATCGATCGGCCTGCTTGGTTCGTACGTTCTAACGAGGGGTCGGTGATCGCTTTTTGGATCAAGGCTGTGTCGGTTATAGTTGCGAGAAGGGGTCAATAGAGCGCACCGGTCGGTTCGATTATTCTATTCTTGAAGAACACTACTCTCTGTGTTGGGTCAGATCGATCATAGAATATGAGTAATGAATCACGTTCACCGATCACGGCATCGCTACAACGGCATTCACCTTTATATACTATTTTTCTTTCCGTATAGAAGTAGTATCTAAATGATGATGAATTCGTATTTGAACAATCATCAACATAGGCACTATCAATAAATCCCCCTGTGCATGATCCTTTGGAAATAATGTTGTAATCTCTAATTCTGTCGTTTTTAATAGACAAAAAAATCCAAATCCAAGCAATTATTATTGATATGATCGTAGCACTATATAATAGCCTTGAAATGTCTAATGAAGATCTTCTCTTCATGGATGTGGCGTTAGGTCATTGCACCTGCTTGGGTCTCCCCAAGGGGACCTATCGGCTCCATAAAAGTACGAGGATGACGCTCACTCCACCCTCCTGCACACCGCCGCGGTGCAAGGGACCGGCCGCGCCGTTCAGGTGCACAGGCCGCATGCCGTTGGGCATGGCAGCGATGTCGAACGACATGGGCACGATGTCGAACAACGCACGCACCATGTCGTTAGGCGCGAAAGCCGTGCCTTGCGGGGTGGTCACCGAGCCCTTGGACTTGGCCGAGATGCGCTACAGCTCATTGGCAGGGCCGAACGCTGCAAGGCCTTTGCGCTACGGCCAGGTGCCGGTGCCGCAGGACAATTCCCATGGGAGCAGGGGTCCGATGGGATCAGCCCCCCTCCGCCATCTTGGAATGAATGGCCGAACTTTGGGGAAGCTTACAGGCCAGCTCGGCAAGGCGCTGTGCGGCGGTCATTGGGGACAGGAACGTGGGGGGCGCGGTGAAAGTATGGGAGCGGTCGTGACCTTTTCCGAGGGTGGAATGAGACGTTGCCTTCCTGGGACCTGTGCTCCGAATGGGGCTCACGGACACAGGTCTGACCGCATGCGCTGAAACAGCAACGAGTCAATCCCGAACTTTGGGAATCGCGATAAGTCAGAGGCAACTGAGATCACTGCACATGACGCTCGCTCCTCGTCTTCTTTTGATAGACCATCTATGATCGCTAGGAGTGAAGTATATTCTCCAATGAAAACATCTTTTCCAATGATCATGAGCAGTAAATGAAAATGAAGACAATCTGTTGAAGTGAAGTTCGATAGAAAATACTTGCCACGTTCGGCATAATTTGGATCGGTGCTGAACTTTGATCTGGTTCTATTGATCAATGGCGTACATTGTTTGGTCGATAGAGTATAACCCTGGTCAGATGGAGACGATATGGTTATGCTATTCTGACTGATGTCAATTTGATACATCGAACTCAAGTATGACGAGATCAGTACAAAATAGCTGGTATCAATATGATTTCCTGAGTCGAGCAAGATCACAGTTGATTTCTCATACTGAGTGATTGATTGAACGCCTTTGAAGGGGTCTGGGTCAATTGATCTAAATTCTTGTGATTGTCGTTCAATTGATTCACAGCTCAATAAAGTACACGCCATTAATAAATATACTTTTGACGAATGATGCATCATGGTCGTATGAAGGTTGTTCAAGGAGAGATCGGACGAGTTGTCCATTTCTGTGAGGAATGTAGCAACCTTATCAATCGATGCTGGACCGTGCCGAGTGTCCATTCGATAATGCTCCCGGCCTTCACTCCACCCTCCGGTACACCGCCGTCCGTCCAGTGCCTTCGCGTGCGATGCGTCCGGCCTCCACGGCCTCGGCCAGGTCGCGGCTGGCGCTGGCGGTGCTGAGCGCGGGGAACAGGTGGAGGTAGTCCTTGCGGCGGAAGGCGCGCGAAGGGGCCTGCTGCAGGAAGAGGTCCATGCGGTCGGGCGCGCGGCGCACGGGATCGGGCATGGCGAGCAGCTCGGCCAGCGCCTCGTCGATGCGTTCGAGCAGGTAGGTGACGAAGCCGCCGCAATCGCCCTGGCGGTCGGCGTACTCGAGCGCCGCATAGTAGGCGGGCTGGGCGTTGTGGATGAAGGCCTCCACCGGCAGGAAGGCGAACACGGGCCAGTGGCGCATGAGGAAGCGGCGCTGCCACAGGCGGGCCATGCGTCCGTTGCCGGCCGTGAAGGGGCGCAGGTACACCAGTCCGAAGTGGAGCACGCAGCTGGTGATGATGGGCGGGGTCTCGTCCTCCTCGATGAAGTGGAGCAGCTCATCCACCTGCGCGGGGATGTTGTCGGCGGGTGCGGTGCGCAGGGGCGGCGGGTCGCCGTACAGCACGTCCATGGGCCCGGTGCGGTAGTGGCCGGCGTCAAGGGCCAGGCCGTGCATGAGCGCGCCGTGGGCCTGGCGCAGATCGAGGGCGGTGTAGGGGTCGAGCTCGGGCAGCAGCTCCAGGGCGCGGTGGGTGTTCACCACCTCCAGCGCGGCGGGACCGGCGGTGGGGGTGGGGCGGCTCACCAGTTCGGCCACGGGCAGCGGGTCGAGCACGTTGCCTTCGAGCGCCAGGGTGGCGTGCACGGCGCTCACGCGGTAGGCCTTGGCCAGTTCGGCCGCGGGGCGTTGCAGGTGCCGCGCCTGCACCTCGCCCAGCCGGTGGTAGATGGAGGTGAGCAGCGTGAGCATGCGGCTGTGGAAGGTGTAGAAGGCGTAGGAGGAGGGGAGCATGGGGGGCAAGCTTCAAGGTTGCGCCTTCGCTGGGAGCTTCGGCGCACGAGGCAAGTCACAAGGCTTAAGTGGCAAGTGACAAGTGACAAGGGACAAGAGACAAGGGGAAAGGGACAAGGGTGGGGAAGGGGGCGGATGGCCTCAAAAATAGCATCATATGATATTATCGGCGGACCGGATCGCGGAAGGTGGGAGGGGATCGGAGCCGTTGATCGGACGGATCCAGCGGGGTGGTCGGGGCGTGGGGCGGAGCGGGCCGAAAGCCTTGATGGGCGTGGCTTTGCGCCGGGGTGACGGCAGGCCTTGGAGGGGCCTTTTCGGGGGGATCGGCGGGGGATCGGTGAAATTTTCCTTCAACAGGAGTTGGTTGAAAGGGGGCTTTACCTACCTTTGCAGCCCGTTTTTCACGCCCAAAGTGTGTGAAAGCGCCTGATAGACAAGAGAAAACGAGCTTCATGCCTACCATTCAGCAGCTCATCCGCAAAGGCCGCACGGCCCCGATCTACAAGAGCAAGTCGGTGGCCCTGACGGAGTGCCCCCAGCGCCGGGGCGTGTGCACCAAGGTGTACACCACCACCCCGAAGAAGCCGAACTCGGCCCTTCGCAAGGTGGCCAAGGTGCGCCTCACCAACAAGATGGAGGTGATCGCCTACATCGGCGGCGAGGGCCACAACCTGCAGGAGCACAGCATCGTGCTCGTGCGCGGCGGTCGTGTGAAGGACCTGCCCGGTGTGAAGTACCACATCGTACGCGGCGTGCTCGACACGGCCGGCGTGGAGGGTCGCAACCAGCGCCGCTCCAAGTACGGCACCAAGAAGAAGAAGGAGAAGAAGGCCTAAGGCGAACTGACAGCAGTAAAGACGACACTGAGCCATGCGCAAGAAGGCAGTCAAGCACACCACCCTCCCGGACCCCAAGTTCGGTGACGTGCAGGTGACCAAGTTCGTGAACAACCTGATGTACGACGGCAAGAAGAGCAAGTCGTTCGACATCTTCTACGCGGCCATCGACATGGTGGCGGAGAAGACGGGCGAGGACGGCATCGAGGTGTTCCGCAAGGCGCTCTCGAACGTGACGCCGCAGGTGGAGGTGCGCACGCGCCGTGTGGGCGGTGCCAACTTCCAGATCCCGCAGCCCGTGCGCGACGAGCGCAAGAAGAGCCTGGCCATGAAGTGGCTCATCGGCTACAGCCGTGGCCGCAACGAGCGCAGCATGGCGCAGAAGCTCGCCAACGAGATCATGGCCGCCGCCAAGGAGGAGGGTGCGGCCTTCAAGAAGAAGGAGGAGGTACACAAGATGGCCGAGGCGAACAAGGCGTTCAGCCATTTCCGCTTCTAAGCCAATAAGGAGAACACATGGCCCGCGACCTTAAATACACGCGCAACATCGGCATCATGGCGCACATCGATGCCGGCAAGACCACCACGTCCGAGCGCATCCTGTACTACACCGGCCTTGTCCACAAGATCGGTGAGGTGCACGATGGCGCCGCCACCATGGACTGGATGGAACAGGAGCAGGAGCGCGGCATCACGATCACCAGCGCGGCCACGACCACCAGCTGGAAGTACCGTGGCGACCTGTACAAGATCAACCTGATCGACACCCCGGGCCACGTGGACTTCACCGTGGAGGTGGAGCGCAGCCTGCGCGTGCTCGACGGTGCCGTGGCGCTGTTCTGCGCCGTGGGCGGCGTGGAGCCCCAGAGCGAGACGGTGTGGCGCCAGGCCAACAAGTACAAGGTGCCCCGCCTGGGCTTCGTGAACAAGATGGACCGCAGCGGTGCGGACTTCTTCAACGTGGTGAAGCAGATCGAGGAGCGCCTGGGCGCGAAGCCCGTGCCCCTGCAGGTGCCCATCGGTGCCGAGGCCGACTTCAAGGGCGTTGTCGACCTGATCAACAACCGCGGCATGGTGTGGAACGAGGCCGACCAGGGCATGACCTGGAACGAGGTGCCCATCCCCGCCGACCTGGTCGACACCGTGAAGGAGTGGCGCGACAAGCTCATCGAGGCCGTTGCCGAGAGCGACGACAAGTTGATGGAGAAGTACTTCGCCGATCCGGACAGCCTGACGGAGGCGGAGATCATGAACGCGGTGCGCATCAGCACCATCAACATGAGCATCACGCCTATCCTGTGCGGTAGCGCGTTCAAGAACAAGGGCGTGCAGACGATGCTCGACGCCGTGATGGCCTACCTGCCCAGCCCCGTCGACATCGACGCGGTGACGGGTACGGACCCCGACAGCGGCGAGGAGATCACGCGCAAGCCCGATCCGAAGGAGCCGATGGCGAGCCTGGCCTTCAAGATCGCCACCGACCCCTACGTGGGCCGCCTGGCCTTCTTCCGCTGCTACAGCGGTGCGGTGCCCGCCGGCAGCTATGTGAAGAACATGCGCACGGGCAACAAGGAGCGCATCAGCCGCATCTTCCAGATGCACGCCAACAAGCAGAACCCCGTCGAGGTCATCGAGGCCGGCGACATCGGTGCTGCAGTGGGCTTCAAGGACATCCGCACGGGCGAC
>JAEUSV010000095.1 GCA_016788485.1 Flavobacteriales bacterium | reverse complement strand
GTGCCCGTGGTGCCACGGCCCTGGTCGGGCTTGCGCAGCACCTGGTCCACACCGTCGGCGTGGTCCAGGAAAAGGAGCTCCACGGAGGAGCCGTCCTCCTTGCGGATGACCAGGGTCAGGAACTGCGCGCTCTTCACGGTGGAAAGGGCGCCCTCCATGGTGCTGGTGGGCAGCACGGGGGCTGCTGCGGCGACCTCCTCGGCCACTTCCTCCTCCTCGCTCATGCGCGCCATCAGCGCCACGAACTCGGGGCACTGCACGGCCAGGCGCATGCCCAGCAACTGCCCGAACTTCTCGCCGTCCTTGTCGATGTTGTTCAGGTCGATGCCGTGCTTCTTCTTCAGCTCCTTCTGGTAGGGCATGGCGCTCTGCAGCATGCACAGACCGAGCTGCATGTTCCGCTCCTCCTCGTTCAGGGTCGTATCCAGCTGGGTGGCGCACCCGCAGGATTCCTTGGCGATCTTGTCCAGGACATCCTGGGCTGAGGCGGACACGGTGAGCAGGCAGGCCGCGGCCGCCATGCCGATGATGCGGTTCTTCATGGTGCCTGCAAGGTAAGGCAAGGCGCCCTCACCGCATGAAACGGGCCGCGGCGGCTCCGCTCGGGGTGCTCAACCGGATCGTGTACGCACCGTGGGCGAGGGTGCCCACTTGGGCATGGAGCACATGCTCCCCTGCCGCCATGCGCCCGTCATGCAGGGTGCGCACCGTGCGTCCGGAACTGTCGAGGATGGACACGCTCGTGCTGAGCGCATCGTCCAACCTGACCGTCACCACGAGCCGGTCGCCTTGCACAAGCAGTTCCAGCGAGGGGGAAGGCCCTTTCGTGAGGGTGCTGGTCCCAGTGGAGCCCGGTGCCACCAACAGCACCCTGAACACCCGCCCGGTGGCATCGCTCTGTGTGCCGGTGTTGATGAAGAAGATGTTGGCCGCCGAGCTGGAGATGCCGCCCACGATATGGCCGATCGCCACGGTGTCGCCGCTGAACGCGTTCATGCGCAGGATGCCACTCGGGGTCTGGGGTGCTTCGGGGAGCGGGATGAACTCACCGCTGGCACCGAGCAGGCCGGGCATCTCCCCGACAGCGGCCTCTGTCATCGCGCCCGAACCGTCCCGTGTTACCAGGCTGATGGTGTTGACGAACGGCACGTTGGGGTCGTCCATCAGCACCGTGCCGTTGAAGTAGTAGCGCCCGATCCCGCCAAAGAACAGGGAGTGCATATGGTTGGCCACGCTATCGTACAACGCCGCATGTGCCGTGTGGTACTGGTTGAGCAGCTGCTCGAACACCGGGACCACGGTGTAGCTGGTGTCCACGATGTCCACGGTGTTGAGCCACGGCAGGTCCTGGCCGTACTGGAACACGCCGCTGAACACGGTGAGGCCATCGCTGCCATCAGGCATGATCTGCGGCAGCATGTTGTAGTCCCGGCGATGCAGGTTCACCGTATCCACCACAGCCCAGTAGTCCGTGACGGCGAGGTTGACCCCGTCATCGTCGATCCCGAAGCGGCGGATCGCGTTCGTGTATTCCTGGACGAAGCCCGGTCCGAAGCCCGGCCCCTGGGGGTTGTAACGGCCTACGAAGCGCTGGCCGCCCACGAGGTGGAAGTGGTCGTCCATCAGCCGCAGCTGGCCTCCGGTCACCTCCATGCGCGGATCCGCCAACTGACGGAAGAAGGGGGTGATGGACTGGCCGTTGCGGATGGCGTCCATCACACCGGGCAGGTCGATGGCGGTGAGCGCCGCATGGGTGATGTGGTCCCCGGCGGTGGCCGAGTACCCGTACCCACCGATGCAGTAGAGGGTGCTCCCGCGCTGCTCGAACTCCATGTTGGTGCTCTGGAGCTGCTCGCTCAGGGGTACGGGCAGGACGTTGATGCTCGCGGACCACACTTGCAGGGTCGCGGGGTCCACCACATAGGCGGTGGTGTTGTTGTCCGCGGCGAGGAAGGCCGCGAAAGGCTGCCGCCGGTGCAGGCCGTCGGTGCGACCGCCGATCAGGAACCACTGGCCATCGTGCTGCCCCCACGCGAACGATTGAAGGCCGGGCATGTTGGGAACGGTCACCTCCTGGAGCACCACGTCATAGTCGCCGATGTCCTGTGCGCGGAGAGTCGCGCTGGGGACCAGCAGCCAGGCGATGGCCATGGCAGGCACGAAGCGTTTCATGCGGCGAAGGTGCGGTCCGCGAAGGCCCCGTATCTGTGATGAGCGTCACAGAGCGCCGTTCATCGGAACAGCCACCGCAACAGGCGCAGCTTGCCCTTGGTGTAAGGCGCGTAGCGGATGGGCGGGTCGAACCGGTCGTTCGCGTGCACCACGCCCTTGGGGTTGCTGAACAGCCGGAAGCCGGCGGCCCCATGGCATCGACCTTGCCCGCTGGGTCCCAGGCCGCCGAACGGCAGGTGCGCGTTGCCGAAGTGCACCATCGTGTCGTTGATGCAGCCTCCGCCGAAGGGAAGCTCGTCGGTGAACCAGCGCTGGAGCTTCCGGTCGCGGGCGAAGAGGTAGGCGGAAAGGGGCCGTGGGTTCAGCCGCAGCAGCTCCACGAGCTCGTCCTTCGTGCGCCAGGGGACCACCGGCAGGACGGGCCCGAAGATCTCCTCGCGCATCAACGGGCTGTCCAGCGGCACATCGGTGATCACCGTGGGCGCGATGTAGCGGTCGGCGCGGTCGTGCTGCCCACCGGCGACGATGGTGCCGTGCTGCAGCAGGCCATGCAACGCCACCCAGCGGCGGTCGTTCACGATGCGCGCGAAGTCCGGGCTGTGCTGCGGATCATCGCCCAGAAAGGCCTTCAGCTGGCGGACGGCCCGTTCCAGGAAAGCATCGTGCAGGTCCGCGTGCACCAGGGCGTGGTCCGCGCTCACGCAGGTCTGGCCTGCGTTGAAGAGCTTGCTCCACAGCACGCGACGCACGGCCGCCCCCAGGTTCGCGCTCGGGTCCACGATGGCCGGGCTCTTGCCGCCGAGCTCGAGCGTGCAGGCCAGGTGCCGAGGAGCACAGAGCGCGGCGATGCGCCCGCCCACCGCCGGGCTGCCCGTGAAGTACACATGGTCGAAGGCGACCTGTTCGATGAGGGGCGGTATCACCGCATGCCCATGGCCGTGCACCACCGTCACCACGTCAGACGGAAGGGCCTCCCTCACCAGGCGGTCGATGAGCGCAGCGGTGTGCGGCGCATCCTCACTGGGCTTCAGCACGGCGCAGTTGCCCGCTGCCAGGGCCGACGTCAGTGGGGCGAGCATCAGCAGCAGGGGATAGTTCCACGGTGCGATGATCAGCACGAGGCCGAGCGGGTTGCGATGGATCGCGCTGTGGCTCACCTGCAGCTTCAGCGGGGTGGCGACACGCTCAGGCGCCATCCAGGCCTCGAGCTCGTGCAGGGCCAGCATGATCTCCTCGCGCACCACGCCCACCTCGGCGATGTACGCCTCCATGGCCGGCTTGCCCATGTCCAGGCGCATCGCCTCCAGGATCGCTGCCTCGTTGCGCTCCACCGCCGCCAGCAGGGCGCGCAGGAGTTCCTTACGCGCACCGGCGCTGCGCAGCACCCCGCGGTCGAACGCGGCACGCAGCGGTGCGCATCGGCGCTGGAGCTCATCAACTGGCGTGGCTTCCATCGGTCCCTGTTCCTCAAAGGAACGCATCCGAGCTTTCCGTGTTCACGCCGCCAGGATGAAGTCCGCTCCCTCGATCAGCCCGCGTGATGCCAGGTAGGTGGCGATGCGGTCGCCGGTGCCGCGCTGGCTGATGAAGGAGATGACGAGCGCTTCGCCCGAGGGAGGCAGCCTGTCGTGCGGGATGAAGGCGTGGCCGGCCACCACGCGCGGCCTCACATCCGTGTAGGCGCTCACCGCGATGCCCTCGGACTCGAGCAGCGCCGCACGCGCCTGGCACAGGCCACTGGTGCCCGCGATGATCACGGGGCGGTCCGCTGCCTTGCGTCGGACCCACCGCGCGAGCCATTTCGCCTTCGTGCGGAAGAAGGCATCGATGCTGTAGTTGTTGTGGGTGCGGGTCAGGCGGTGAGCATGATCGCTCCAGGTGAGCAGGGCCTCGGGCAGCTTCGCGAAGCGCACCCCGGCATCCATCCACCGCAGCCACAGCTCGTGGTCCTCGGGGAGCGGCTCCGTGCTGTACCCGCCGTGCTGCTCCACCAACGAGCGCCGGAACATCACCGTGGGGTGGGCCAACGGCGCGTCCACGAAGCGTTTCACGTAGTGGTCGTGCGGCGTGAGCAGGGCGTTCTGCCAGTCGACGTACCAGGCCATGCCACTGCTTTTCTCCACCGTGGTGGTGAACACGGTGCGTGTGCCGAGCACGCCGATATCCGGGTGGGCCTGCAGGAAGTGGAGCTGCCGCGCGAGGCGTTCCGGGTGGCTCACGTCATCGGCGTCCATGCGCGCGATGAATGGAGTGTCGGCATGAAACAACCCCGTGTTCAGGGCGTGCGCGATGCCGACGGCGGGCTCGCGGAGCAGCTTGATGCGTGCGTCCCGCGCCGTCCATTCCGCAGCGGTCCCTGCACCTTCATCCGTGCTCGCATTATCGATCAACAGGAGCTGCCACTCCCGCAACGTCTGAGCTGTAATGGAGGCGATGGCCGCATCAAGCGTCCGGGCCGCGTTGCGGAATGGGAGGAGAACGGTGACCATCACTGCGCGTTCAGCCGCTCCTTCAGGATCGCCGCCTTCCGCTCGCCCACTTCGGCGATCAGTGCATCGAGCGAGGCCTCCTGCACCCCCTTGAGGCTCCCGAAGCGCACGATGAGCTTGCGCGCCGTCTCGGGACCGATGCCGGGGATCTCCTGCAAGGCCGTTCGCACCACCCGCTTGCCCCGCTTGCTGCGGTGGTGCGTGATGCCGAAGCGGTGCGCCTCGTTGCGCATGTGCTGGATCACCTTCAGCGAGGAGCTGCGCTTGTCGATGTGCAGCGGCACAGGGTCCTCGGGGAAGTAGATCTCCTCCAGCCGCTTGGCGATGCCCACCAGTGCGATCTTCCCGCGCAGGCCAAGGCGGTCGAACACGTTCATGGCGGCGTTCAGCTGCCCCTTGCCGCCGTCGATCACCACCAGCTGGGGCAGCGGCTCGCCTTCGCGCAGCAACCTGCTGTACCGCCGTTCCACGGCCTCCTCCATGCTGGCGAAATCGTCGGGTCCCTCCACCGTGCGAATGTTGAAGTGACGGTAGTCCTTCTTGCTGGGCTTGGCGTCCTTGAACACCACGCAGGCGCTCACGGGGTCGGTGCCCTGGGTGTTGCTGTTGTCGAAGCACTCGATATGGCGCGGCAGCTCGGGCAGGCGCAGGTCCTGCTTGAGCTGTTCGAGGAGGCGGTTGGTGGCGGCCTCGGGGTCCACGAGCTTCTCCTGCTTCTGCTTGTCGAGGAAGAAGAAGTTGGCGTTGCGTTCGCACAGCTCCAGCAGCTGCTTCTTGTCGCCGCGCTGGGGCACCGTGAAGCGCACACCGGGCACCTCCAGTCCCGGGTCGAAGGGCACGATGGCCTCGGCGGCGTTGCTCTGGTAGCGCTGGCGCAGCTCGGCGATGGCCAGCTGCAGCAGCTCCTCCTCGGTCTCGTCCAGCCGGCGCTTGAGCTCGATGGTGATGCCGTGCACCACCGCGCCGTCGATCACGCGCATGTAGTTCACGCACATGCCGCTGGTGTCGCCGGCCATGCCGAACACGTCCACATCACCGATGTCGGGGTTCACCACGATGCTGCGTGAGCGGTACTGTTCGATGCGCTCGATCTTCTCCCGAAGCTCTTCCGCCTCCTCGAACTCCAACTTCTCGGCATGCGCGTGCATGAGCTCCTTCAACAGCTTGAGCACGCCGTTCACGCGCCCCTTCACGATCTGCCGCACGAGCGCCACATTGGCCTCGTATTCCTCGGCCGACTGCAGGCCCTCGCACGGGCCCTTGCAGTTGCCGATGTGGTACTCGAGGCAGCGCTTGTACCTCCCCTTGGCCACGTTGGCGGGGCTGAGGTCGTAGTTGCAGGTGCGCAGCTTGTAGAGCTTGTGCACCAGGTCGAGCACGGTGCGCATGGTGCGCACGCTGGCATAGGGACCGTAATACTCGGCGCCGTCGTCCTCGGGGTTGCGCATGCCCTCGATGCGGGGCAGGGCCTCGTTGCGGATGCGGATCCACGGGAAGCTCTTGTCGTCGCGGAGCAGGATGTTGTAACGCGGCTGGTGCTCCTTGATCAGGGAGTTCTCCAGCAGCAGCGCCTCGAACTCGGTGGGCACCACGATGGTGCGCAGGTCCACGATCCTGCGCACCAGCGCCGCGGTCTTGCCGTCGAGGTGCGACTTCGCGAAGTAGCTGCCGACCCGGTTGCGCAGGTCCTTCGCCTTGCCCACGTAGAGGATCTTCCCCTCCACGTCGAAGAACTGGTACACCCCCGGCTGGTGGGGCAGCAGCTTCACCTTGTCGCGGACGTCCAGCTCGGTCATCGCCCCAAAGATCGTGCGCCCCGGTGAGCGCATCGCACGAGGTGATACCTTGTCGCCATGCAGTTCACCGCCGCACAGATCGCCCAGCTTCTCCAAGGAACCGTGGAGGGGGACCCCAACGCCACGGTCTCACGCCTGTCCAAGATCGAGGAGGGCGGGCCTGGCTCGCTCTCCTTCCTGGCCAATCCGGCCTATGCCCAGTACCTCTACACCACCACCGCCAGCGTGGTGATCATCGGCAACGCCTTCGAGCTCACCGGGCCGGTCAGCTCCACCCTGGTGCGGGTCGCGGATGCACAAGGTGCGTTCGCGAAGGTGCTGGCCATGTACAACACCATCAAGCTCGACAAGAAGGGTATCTCGCCCCAGGCCGTGGTGAGCCAGGGCGCCACGTACGGGGACAACTGCTACATCGGGCCGCTGGCCTTCCTCGGTGAGAACGTGATGCTGGGCCACAACGTGAAGATCTACCCGCAGAGCTACATCGGCGATAACGTGACGATCGGCGACAACACCACGGTCTTCGCCAACGTCACCATCTATTCGGATTGTGTGGTGGGCGCCAACTGCATCATCCACAGCGGCACGGTGATCGGCAGCGACGGCTTCCGGTTCGCGACGGGTCCGGACGGCGGGGCCAAGATCCCGCAGATCGGCAACGTGGTGATCGAGGACGATGTGGAGATCGGCGCCAATTGCGCCATCGACCGCGCCACGCTCGGCAGCACCATCCTGCGGAAGGGCGTCAAGTTCGACAACCTCATCCACATCGCGCACAACGTGGAGGTGGGTGAGAACACCTATTACGCGGCCGGTGGCGTGGTGGCGGGCTCCACCAAGATCGGGAAGAACTGCATGTTCAGCGGGCAAGTGGGGATCATCGGCCACCTGAAGATCGCGGACGGCACCATCATCGCCGCGCAGAGCGGCATCAGCAAGGACACCAAGGCCGGCGAGGCCTACATGGGTTCACCCGCGTTCGAGGTGCAGAAGTACCGAAAGAGCTACATCCACTTCCGCAACCTGGAGAAGATCGTGGACCGGATCGACAAGCTCGAGAAGGCCGCGAAGAAGGATCAGTAGACCAGCAGCCGCGGCTCGCTCATCTCCTCCATCGCATACTTCACGCCCTCGCGGCCCAGCCCGCTGTCCTTGATGCCGCCGTAGGGCATGCTGTCGATGCGGAAGCCGGGTACGTTGCCGATGATCACGCCGCCTACCTCGAGCTCCTCGTGGGCTTTTTTCATGTGCGCCACGGAATCGGTGAACACCCCGGCTTGCAGGCCGTAGTTGCTGTCGTTCACCCGGGCGATGGCCTCATCGAAGTCAGCTACTTCCTCGATCACCGCAACAGGTCCGAAGACCTCGGCGCAGCTCACGCGCATGCTGTTCCTGGTGCCGGTGAGCAGGGTGGGGGCGTAGACGTTGCGCGCGGCGTCGACCGCCTGGCCACCGGCGAGCAGCTGCGCGCCTCCTTGCACGGCCTCGTCCACCCAGCTGCCGATGCGCGCGAAATGCCCCTTGTCGATGATGGGCCCCACGGTGACGCTCGTGTCGGCGGGATCACCGGCCTTCAGCGCCGCGTACTCCTTCACCAGCAGGTCGCGGAAGGTCGCGAACACGCTCTTCACGGCGTAGATGCGCTGCGTGCTGATGCAGGTCTGCCCGGCGTACACGTTGGCACCGACGGCAACGGTTTTCGCGACCGCGGCGAGGTCCACGCCCTCGTCCACGATCACGGCCGCGTTGCCGCCGAGCTCAAGCGCGAGCTTCTTCTTGCCGCAGATGTTCTTCAGGTGCCAGCCCACCTTGTCGCTGCCGGTGAAGCTGAGCATGGCGACGCGCTCGTCCTTCACCAGTTTCTCGGCGACAGGAACGTTGCATGTGAGCACGCTGAAGGCGCCCATCGGCAAACCGCTCCACTCGATGAACTTGCCCAGCACCAACGAGCAAAGCGGCGATTGTGGCGAAGGTTTCAGCACCACCGGGCAGCCTACTGCTATGGCGGGCGCCACCTTATGAAGCACCAGGTTCAGCGGGAAGTTGAAGGGCGTGATCGCCGCGATGACCCCGACAGGGAAGCGCTTGGTGAAGGCGGTTTTTCCAACGCCTCCGCCAAAGTCCATGGGTGTCATCTCTCCTCCGAAACGCAAGGCTTCAGCTGCAGCGGTGCGTAGCGTGGTGATGCTGCGCGCTACCTCGATATGTGCGGCCATTCTTGGCTTACCGGCCTCCTTCACGATAAGGTCCACGATCTCCAGTTCGTGC
>JAEUSV010000023.1 GCA_016788485.1 Flavobacteriales bacterium | reverse complement strand
GATGGCCGAGCTGATCGCCATGCCGAAGAGCAGCTCCTTGCTCACCTGCCAGTTGATGTGCTCGTGCGCCAGTTCCTGCCCGCCCTTGAAGCCGATGCTGAAGAGCAGGTAGAGCGAGATGAACTTGATGGTGGTGGGCGGTATCTCCAGGTCGCTCTTCACCAGGAAGGCGACTATGCCCAGCACGAAGAAGAGCAGGGTGGGGTTGGTGAGGTTGGAAAGGAGGAGGGAGAGGTCCATGGGCGTGGCGCGGGGCGAAATTAGTATAACTTGTCAGAAGGTTAAGTAATACTATATTCGCCCCATGAGCCTGACGCACGTTCACCTGCGGCCCGATGCGGCGCTGTCGCTGAAGGACCCCGGATCCACCGAGCTGGGCCGCGCCATCCTTGCCGAGGGGCTGGCGTTGATGAACGAGCTGGGCCTTGAGGCCTTCACCTTCCGCAAGCTGGCCGACCGCATCGGTTGCACGGAGGTGAGCCTCTACAAGTACTTCCCGAACAAGCAGCGGCTGCTGCAGTACTACTTCCAGCTCTACTGGCTCTGGCTGCGGCAGCTCTGTGGCAGGCACGCCGAGCGTGCGCGCGACCCGCGCGAGGCCCTTGAACACATCGTGGAGGCCGTGTGCGGAGTATGGCCGAAGGACGCCCCATCGCTGCAGCTCGACCCACGGGCGCTGCGCACGCTGGTGATCGAGGAGGGGATGAAGAGCTACCTGCACAAGAAGGTGGACGCGGACAATGCCCGTCGCCTCTTCCTGCCCTACAAGGAGCTCAGCGCCTTCGTGGCGGAGCGCATCACCGCATGCCGGGCCGATGTGCCCTGGCCGCGCTCCTTCGCCACCACCATCATCGAGATGGCGCATTCGCTGCCCTTCGCCATGGAGCACCTGCCCTAGCTCACCGAGCTGAGCAGCCGCAAGGACCTGAAGCAACTGGCGCAGCACCTGTTGCACCGCACCACCACGTACATCGACCACGCCGTACCACTGAAGAAGAAGCGATGAGCCTCACCATCACCGTCGCCAAGGGCGATGGCATCGGTCCCGAGATCACCGATGCCGTTCTGAGCATCCTCGATGCCGCGCAATGCGGACTCACCTACGAGCACATCGACGTGGGGGAGAAGGTCTACCTCAGTGGCAACAGCAGCGGCATACCGCCGGAGGCCTGGGCCACCCTGCGCAGGAACCCCGTGTTCCTCAAGGGCCCCATCACCACGCCGCAGGGCGCGGGCTACAAGAGCCTCAACGTCACCATCCGCAAGACGCTCGGCCTGTTCGCCAACGTGCGCCCGTGCCGCAGCTACCACCCCTTCGTGAAGACCCAGCACCCCGGCATGGACGTGGTGGTGGTGCGCGAGAACGAGGAGGACCTGTACGCCGGCATCGAGCACCGTCAGACCACCGATGTGTACCAGTGCCTCAAGGTGCTGAGCCTGCCCGGCACGGAGAAGATCATCCGCTACGCCTTCGAGTACGCCCACGCCAATGGCCGCAGGAAGGTGACCTGCCTGGTGAAGGACAACATCATGAAGATCACCGATGGCATGTTCGCCGAGATGTTCCGCCGCGTGGGCAAGGAGTATCCCGGCATCGCGCAGGAGGTGCAGATCATCGATATCGGCACGGCGCGGGTGGCCACGCAGCCCGAGCGCTACGATGTGATCGTGACGCTGAACCTCTATGGGGACATCATCAGTGACGTGACCGCGGAGCTCACGGGCAGCGTGGGCATGGCGGGCAGCGCCAACATCGGCGACCGCATCAGCATGTTCGAGGCGATCCATGGCAGCGCGCCCGACATCGCCGGCCAGGGTATCGCCAACCCCAGCGCCATGTTGAACGCCGCGTGCATGATGCTCGTGCACCTGGGTCTTCCCGGAAAGGCCGAGGCCATCCAGAACGCCTGGCTCTGCGCCTTGGAGGACGGTCTCCATCCGGGCGATATCTTCCAGGAGGGCGTGTCGAAGAGGTGTGTCGGAACGAAGGAGTTCGCCGATGCGGTGATCGAGCGCCTGGGCCGCAAGCCCCAGCAGCTGAAGAGCGTGGAGATGAAGCACGGCACCGCGCTCAACTTCGTCTATGACCGGCCGGTGGTGAAGCGCGAGCTGTGCGGTGTCGACGTGTTCGTGTGCGATCCCACCAGCACCCCCGATGAGCTCGCGGCGAAGCTGAGCAAGGCCTCGCACGGCATGCTGAAGCTGAAGCTGATCACCAACCGCGGGGTGAAGGTGTGGCCCGAGGGCTTCCCGGAGACCTTCTGCACCGACCACTGGCGTTGTCGCTTCGTGGGGCCCGATGTGGTCATCGACGACAGCAAGGCCACCTACATGCCGATCGGTCAGAGGCAGGTGGTGCAGATGCTCCACCTGCTCACCGAGGCGGGCGTGGATGTGATCAAGACGGAGAACCTCTACCTCTTCGATCACGTTCGGGGCTTCTCCCTTGGCCAGGGCGAGTAGCCCCGCTCACCCCAGGTTGTCGAAGCGGTAGATCGGATCGATCGGCGTGTTCGGCGGCACTTCGCAGATCGGTTTCACCAGACCGTCGCTCAGGCGGTACACCCAACCGTGAAGGTGGGGACCGCCGCGGTCCTTCCATGCCTTCTGGATGATGCTCGTCTTCACCAGGTCGAACACCTGCTCCTGCACGTTCAGCTCCACCATGCGGTCCAGCCGGGCCTGCTCGGTGGGCTGGGCGTCCACCTCGGCCTTGTGCAGCCGGTACACGTCCTTGATGTTCCGGAGCCACTTGTTGATGAGGCCGAGGCTTTGGTGCGTCATGGCCGCGTGCACACCGCCGCAGCCGTAGTGGCCGCACACGATCACGTGCTTCACCTTCAGGTACTCCACGGCGTACTGCAGCACGCTCAACAGGTTCAGGTCGGTGTGCACCACCATGTTGGCGATGTTGCGGTGCACGAAGATCTCCCCGGGCTGCGTGCCGGTGATCTCGTTCGCGGGCACGCGGCTGTCGCTGCAGCCGATCCAGAGGAACTCGGGCTGCTGGATCTTCTCAAGCCGGTGGAAGAAACCGGGGTCCTGTCCTACGGTGTTCTCCGCCCATACCTTGTTGTTGAGCAGGAGCTTGTGGTAACTGTCCATGGTGGTGGGGTTCAGGGTTGGGGGTCTGCGAGCATGGTACTGGCCTGTGGCGCTTCTTCACCGGGGCGCGCAGGCATGTTCATGAGCTGGAGCCGGATCTTGCGTTCCTCGCACGTGGCGGCGAAGTCATCGATGATCTCGCGCACATCGAGGTCGAGGTCCATGGAGCGGCTTCCATCGATCACCACACGGGCACCCTCGGGGATCTCCGCAAGGGTGCGTTTGATGCCGGCCTTGTTCAGGAAGGTGACATCCTCGCTGAGCTCGATGTAGATGGGCATGCCGGGCTTGTAGCGGTGCGGGTCATGGTGGAAGGGCACCTTGTAGTTCTTCCAGAGGATATGGAGGAAGGCCATGATCAGTCCCAGCGCCACACCGCGCAGCAGGTCGTTCGTCACCGACATGAAGCCCACGGTGACGATGAAGGGCACGAACTGCGGGAGCCCCTGGCGCCATATGCTCTTGAACAACGAGGGCTTGGCGAGCTTGTAGCCCACGAGGAGCAGCACGGCGGCCAGGCTGGCCAGCGGCACCATGCGCAGTACGGGGGCGATGGCGAACACCGCGATTAGCAGCCACAGACCGTGCAGCACCGCCGACAGGTGCGACCGGCCGCCGCTCTGGATGTTCGCCGAGCTGCGCACGATCACCTGGGTCAGTGGCAGGCCGCCCAGCAGCCCGCTCAGCATGTTGCCCGCTCCCTGCGCGAAGAGCTCCCGGTTGGCAGGGGTGATGCGCTTGTGGGGGTCGAGCTTGTCGGTGGCCTCCACGCAGAGCAACGTTTCAATGCTCGCCACCACCGCGATGGTGAAGGCCACCTTCCAGAAAGCGCCATCACCGATGCGGGCGAAGGAGGGCAGTGCATAGGAGCCCAGGTCGGTGAGGTCGGGGAGGGGCACGTAGTGGTCGGCGTTGATCGCGAGCGCCGGCATTCCCGCGAAGCCGGCGGCCATGGCGATGCCCAGCACCACGGCCAACAGCGGGCCCGGCACGTAGCGCAGCCAGGCGTGGCGCTGGATCACAGGGCGCTCCCATGCCAGCATCAGGGCCAGGCAGGCCAGGGTGATGAGCACCGCACCCAGCGTGGGGTTCTGGAGGGCGTACCAGAGCTCCTCGAAGGTGTTCAGCTTGTCGTTCTGGTCGAAGCTCTCATCGCCCATGTAGTCCTTGTCGTCCCCCACGGCGTGCGGGATCTGCTTCAGGATGATGATGATGCCGATGCCGGCCAGCATGCCCTTGATCACCGAACTGGGGAAGTAGTAGGCGATGATGCCGGCGCGTGCGAAGCCGAGCCCGATCTGGATCAGTCCGGCGGCCACCACGGCCCCCAGGAAGGTCTCGAAGCCGCCCAGTTCACCGATGCCACTGGCCACGATGGCGGTGAGGCCCGCCGCCGGACCGGAAACACCCAGGGGCGAGCCGCTGGCGAGCCCCACCACCAGTCCGCCCACCACACCGGCGATGATCCCGGCCACCGGCGGTGCACCGGAGGCCACGGCGATGCCCAGGCACAGGGGGAGGGCGACCAGGAAGACCACCAGCGAGGCCGGTAGGTCCTGGCGCCAATGGAGGAACAGGTTCTTCATGAAGCGGGAACTGAGGGAGGATGGAACGGGCGGAAGCGGCGGCCACGGCCATGAGGCCGGACCGGGGAGGCATCACCGACCGCGCTCGGGAGGCGGGATCACCACCTCCTGCGTCGCTCCCACGGGAAGGTCGAAGGCAGGCATGGCGCAGCGCGCGCATCCGCGGTGCTGGCCGATGTGCCGCACAGCAGGGTGGGTCCAGGACACGAACGTGTCACCGGCCCCCTGCTCCTCGCATCCTTCCTCGCAGGATTTGGCGCTTTCGCAGCTCACCAGCTCCTCCGTCCAGTCGATGTTCGGCTGGAGGATGGTCACGCCCAGCGCCAGCAGCATCAGCAGGAGCGGTACCCGGGTGAGCGCGGCGGTCATCGGGGCCAAAGTAACCACCCGGGCCGGAACAGGCCTCAGGCGGCCAGCCAGGGCGCGAGCAGGTCGAAGGCGGGGATGGGGGCCATGAAGCGCTCGCTCGTCCCCACCCGTTCCATGAGGTAGGAACCGTGCATGCGGCCCATGCTGCTCCGCAGGTCGCAGAAGCTGCTGTAGGTGTAGGAGCCGCCCGGGTCGATCACCGGGGTCTCGCCCACCACGCCAGGGCCCTCCACCTGGCGCAGCGGGGCCAGCGAATCCCAGATGGTCCAGCTGCGCCGAAGGAGCTGCACGGCCATGGACCCGCCATTGGTGATGGTGATCCGGTAGCTGAACACGTACTTGCCCAGCTTGGGGTCGCTGTGCGCCGGCTCGTACCGGGGGCGGACGTCGATCCGGATGTCGTGGGATACCGAGGTGGCCATGGTCGGTGGTACAAGGATAACGCCCGGGCGCCCCGGTTGTGCACGATCGGGTCTTGAGAAGACGGTTCCGTTCCAGCGCCCTTCCGGCCGGTTCCGTCCCAGCTTTGGTCGGTCCGGTCGATCGATGCTGGACTTGCGAAGCAGTACCGTCTAGTTTGCGCCACCCATGACGAAGACCCTGTTCCCCAAGGCCGCCGCGCTGGCCATGCTCCTTCATGGCGCGTTGGTCCAGGCCCAGTACAGCGGCCCGGAGAGCGTCGAGTACGACCCGGTGAACGACCGCTACCTGGTGAGCTGCACGGGGAACAACAGCATCGTGCAGCGCGACCTGCTCGGCAACGTCACGCCCTTCATCAGCGGCCTGCCCAGCGCCCCCTATGGCATCGAGGTGAAGGGCGATACCCTGTTCGCCTGCATGGGCGGCGGCGTGCGCGGCTTCCTGCTCAGCAACGGACAGCAGGTGTTCAACCTGCCGCTGGGCGCCTCCTTCGCCAACGGCATCACCACCGACGGCACCTACCTCTATGTCACCGATTTCGGGGCCGGCGTGGTGTTCAAGGTCGATGTGGCCGCGGCCACCTTCAGCACCTGGCTCAACACCGGCGGCCAGCCCAACGGCATCGTGTACGACCCCTTCGAGGACCGCCTGTTAGTGGTGTTCTGGGGGGGCAATGCCGCGATCAAGGCCTATGACCGCGCCACGGCCCAGCCCGAAGGCTCGCTCAACACCGGGCTCAGCAACATCGATGGCGTCGCGGTGGACTGCCTGGGGCTGGTGTACGTGTGCAGCTGGGGGCAGGACCAGGTGACCCTGATCGACCAGTTCCTCGGTGCCGTTGTGGGGCCTTGGATCACCGGGCTCAACAACCCGGCCGACATGGACTTCGACGAGGTGCACGGCCGC
>JAEUSV010000129.1 GCA_016788485.1 Flavobacteriales bacterium | reverse complement strand
ACCCCAACACGTCGCCCTTCGTGCTACGTTTGAAGCTCTTCCTCAACTTCTGATGCTCCGCGCCACCGAACTCTTCAAGCGTTACAAGCGACGCACCGTGGTGAACGGCGTGAGCGTGGAGGTGAAGCAGGGCGAGATCGTGGGCCTGCTCGGTCCCAACGGCGCCGGCAAGACCACCACCTTCTACATGATCGTGGGCCTGATCAAGCCGAACGAAGGGCGCATCCTGCTCGACGACCAGGACATCACCACCATGGCCATGTACCGGCGCGCCAAGCTGGGCATCGGTTACCTGCCGCAGGAGGCGAGCGTGTTCCGCAAGCTCAGCGTGGAGGACAACATCCGCGCGATCCTCGAGATGACCGGCAAGACCAAGGCGGAGCAGGCGGCCAAGCTGGAGGAGCTGCTGGACGAGTTCAGCCTGCAGCATGTGCGCAAGAACATGGGCGATGTGCTGAGCGGAGGTGAGCGTCGACGCACCGAGATCGCCCGCGCGCTGGCCACCGAGCCCAAGTTCATCCTGCTCGATGAGCCCTTCGCGGGCGTGGACCCCATCGCCGTGGAGGACATCCAGGGCATCGTGAGCCAGCTGAAGCGCCGCAACATCGGCGTGCTCATCACCGACCACAACGTGCAGGAAACGCTCAGCATCACCGACCGGGCCTACCTGCTTTTCGAGGGCAGGATCCTGAAGCAGGGCACCGCCGAGGAGCTCGCGGCCGATGAGCAGGTGCGGAAGGTGTACCTCGGGAAGAACTTCGAGCTGCGCCGGGCGAAGGTCTAGCGCATGCTTCCGGAGTGTGCCGGACCGACCTGGCAGCCTCCGATAGGTCGACCCCATGGGTCGACGCTACGGGTGCCAGGGGCACCCTTCGCGGCAACTGCTACGCCAGTTCCTCGACCGAGAAGCTGTACTTCTCCATGATCAGGTTGGCCAGCAGCTTCTTGCAGGCCTCGTCCACCTTGCCCTCGGCGGCCTTCTTGTCCTTGGCCTCCACGTGCAGGGTGATGTGCTTGCCGATGCGCACACCGGTGATCTCGGCCAGGCCCAGGTTCGGCATGGCACCGCTCACCGCCTTGCCCTGCGGGTCAAGCAGGTTGTCGTGGGGCATCACATCGATGGAGGCGCGGAAGGTCTTCATGGGGGCAAAGGTCTGAACGCAGGGGCGCAAGTGCAAAGGGGCGGGTACAAGTGCCAAGTGTCAAGTGCCAGGGCTTAAGGGCGTGAGGAATTGAACCCTTGTTACTTGTCCCTTGTGGCTTGCGGCTTGAACAGCCGGCCCCACGCCGGGCTCAGCAGGTACAGCACCAGGATCAGCGGCACGGCCAGGATGCCGTACAGCACCACCAGCACCGCCCCGAGGCCCGCCAGCAGGTAGATCACCTGGTTGCCCTGCCACCGGAAGTGCTTGAACTTCAGGGAGGGCAGGGGGAGCTCGGAGAGCATGATGGCTGCCAGCGCGAGGGCCAGGCCAAGGAGCGCATACGGTGAACCCAGCAGGGCGTGGGCGGCATCGATGAGCGTGTCGTGGCCCGGGCCGGGATGCACCGCCACACCGGTGGAGCCGAGCACCACCGAGACCCAGAAAAGGCCGTTCGAGGGGGTGGGAAGGCCCAGGAAACCACTGGTCTGCCGGGTGTCGAGGTTGAACTTGGCCAGGCGCCAGCACGAGGCGACCACCAGCACGATGGCCGCGGTGAAGACCGGCCAGGCAGAGGCACCCACCTGTTCATGTACCACCGAGAAAGGCGGATAGGCGGTCCAACCGGTGGAGATGCCGGACAGGACCGAAGCGTGCGCGAAAACCGCGAACGCCGGCGCCACCCCGAAGCTCACCAGGTCCGCCAGACTGTCCAGTTGGGCGCCCAGCGGTGAGCCCCCGCCCAGGGCCCGGGCGGCGAGCCCGTCGAACACATCGAACACGGCCGCGGCGAACACCAGCCCACACGCCCATGTTAGCTGTCCTTGGGAGGCCAGCAGGATGGACGCCACGCCACAGGCTAGGTTCGCGGTCGTCAGCAGGTCCGGCAGGCGTGGAAAGCGCATGGGGCGGGCCGAAGTTGGGTAATTT
>JAEUSV010000068.1 GCA_016788485.1 Flavobacteriales bacterium | reverse complement strand
AACGTGAAGGGCCGCGGCGGCTACATCGGCACCGACGGTGTGCCGCGCCTCAACGTGCTCGACCTGCACAAGCGCATCCGCGAGCTGCCGAAGCCCGTGGTGGCCATGGTGAACGGCTACGCCATCGGCGGCGGCCACGTGCTGCACGTGGTGTGCGATCTCACCATCGCCGCGGACCACGCGCGCTTCGGGCAGACCGGTCCCAAGGTGGGCAGCTTCGACGCCGGTTTCGGCAGCAACTACCTGGCGCGCCACGTGGGCCAGAAGAGGGCCCGCGAGATCTGGTTCCTGTGCCTGCAGTACAGCGCGCAGGAGGCCTACGACATGGGCATGGTGAACAAGGTGGTGCCGCTGGCCGAGCTGGAGGACACCACGGTGGAATGGTGCCGCATCATGATGCAGCGCAGCCCGCTCGCCCTGCGCATGATCAAGCGCGGCCTCAACGCCGAGCTCGATGGCCAGCGCGGCCTGATGGAGTTCGCCGGCGATGCCACGCTGATGTACTACCTGATGGACGAGGCGCAGGAGGGCCGTAATGCCTTCCTGGAGAAGCGCCCGCCCGACTTCCAGAAGTTCCCCAAGTTCCCGTGAGCCCGCTTCTTCGTTCCCTGACGATCGCGTTGGCACTGCTGACCGCGGGCTTCGTTCACGCCGGCTCCGGCACCGCCAAGCTCACCTGCACCTCGGCCTCGGGCCGCACCACGTTCACGGCGAACCTGCAGGACATCGTCGGTATTTTCGAAGGTGGCTTGCTCACCATCGATGGGGTGGCCCTGGCGTTCCCCGAAGCCGGTGATGGCGACACCGGAGATGTGGTGTGGGACCCGGCGAACGGCGTGTTCACCATCACCTTCTCGCACAGCACGCCCGATGGCCCGGTGTGGTTCCGTTTCTGGGCCGTACCGAACACCTTCCAGGTGGTGTCCAGCGACCGCGGCTCGCCGGAGGGGGCCATCTACACGTTCGACGGGATCATCGAGGCGAAGGAACCTCGCCCGGACAAGGACCTGATCACACCAAGGATCCGCCTGAGCTGCCGGCTGGAGTACCGCATCTGAGGCGAAATGGCTTGGGCGAAGGCGGCCCAATGCCCATCTTTGGTGCATGCTGCGCCAACGCCATCTCCTCGTGCTCCTGTTCACGGCCCTCGCCTCTTCCGTGATGGCGCAGGACGACGAGCGGTTGCCGACACCGCGCATGTTCGAGAAGGGACGGTTCTACGTGTCGGCCGCGGCAAGCTGGAAGGTGCAGGATTACGACCTCAAGGACATCTCGCAGTGGAACCTGGAACCCATGGTCGGCTACTTCGTTCGGGACAGGCTGGCGGTCGGCTTCGGTGGCGTGGTGGGCATCCACGACTTCACTTACCTGCAGGAGAACACCGCCATCGGCACCAGCACGTACAAGGATGAGGAGACGAAGTGGGGTGCGCTCGGGCCCACGGTGCGCGGCTACCTGGGCGGACCCAAGATCGCGGCCTTCGGCCAGTTCGGGGCGTTCTTCGGCAACATCGAGCAGAACGCCGTGAACAATGAGACCGCCAACGGTCAGCCCGTGAAGCAGGTGAAGGACGGCTCCTTCCAGGCCTACGACTTCGGTGCCGGCCTCGCAGTCTACTACAAGCAGGTGATCGGGTTGGAGCTCATGGCCCACTACTACCTCCTCTACGCCCAGACCACCACCACCACCACCTTCTCCGACGGCAGCCAGACCGTTTACCCGCGTACGAAGAACAACGGCGATGGCGGCGGGGCAAGCCTGGGCATTGTGTTCCATTTCGGCCTCCAGAAAGGACGGGGCAAGCAGAGCAACTGACGCGAATGAGGTCGGTGGTGGTGCTGCTCGCCCTGTTGCGTACCGGGACGCTCGCCGCCCAGACGGACAGCCTGCTGCTGAACGACCCGCGCGTCCTGCGCATCAGCAAGCTGGAGGAGAAGGGAAGGCACGAAGCGGCCTGCAAGGCGTATGACGAGCTCGCTGCGGATACCGCGATGCGCGCGCTGACCCTGCGCCTGAAGGCCGATTGCCTTGGCATGCACCAGGGCAAGCCCGTGGAAGCCCTCGCCAGCTACGATGCTTCCATCGCCTGGCATCCACACGACCCTGCGGGCTTCAACGAACGCGGCCTGTACTACATGGAGCTGAACATGCCCTCGAAGGCGGTGGCGGACCTCCGGCGTACCGTCGAGCTCTCCAGTGACACGGCGGAACGCGTCAAGGCCATGGCGAACCTGGCCAGTGCACATGCCCACATGCGGCAATGGAAGGAAGCCCTCATCGTGCTCGATGAGGCCCGCGCCCTCGACAGCACCAACATCGGTGTGCTGGTGAACCGGTCGCTCGCGCTCGATGAGCTTGGGCGCACACAAGAGGGCTTGACAGAACTGATGAAGGCCTATGAGCTCGAGCCCCGGAACAGCAGCGTGCTCAATAACCTCGGCTACCACCACACCCGGCTCAACGAACACAAGGCGTCGGTGCGCTGGTACCGCGAGGCCCTGGAGGCCGAGCCCAACAGTCCCTATGCGATGAACAACCTGGGCTATGCCGAGCTGCGGGCGGGCAACAGCGATGCCGCGCTTGCCCTCGTGCAGCGCTCCATCCAGCTCGACCCGAGCAACTCCTACGCGTTCCGCAACCTGGGGCATGTGTGGAAGGAGAAGGGCGACCTCACCAAGGCGTGCGAGGCCTATGAGCGCGCGCTCGACCTCGGCTTCACCATGCGCTACGGGCCCGAGGTGAAGCAGATGAAGGACACCTACTGCCGGTGATGAGCGCTCCCTCCTCCCCCTCCCTGAAGCACTGGCTCCACGCCTTCCGCCTGCGCACGCTGCCGCTCGCTGTGAGCAGCATCCTGGTGGGGAGTGCCTTGGCCAGCGACTGGGGCTGGATCAGTTGTCATGCGACCAGTTGTGATCCGATGGTCCTCGTGCTCGCTTTGCTCACAGCCATCCTCCTCCAAATCCTCAGCAACCTCGCCAACGACCTTGGCGACCACGTTCACGGTACGGACAATGCCGATCGCGTGGGCCCACAACGTACCGTACAGAGCGGTGCGATCCCACCGGCGACCATGAAGCGTGCGATGGTGATCTGCGGCGTGCTGGCCTTCGCGAGCGGAAGCATCCTGATCGTTGGGTCGCTTGGTCTGACGCTGAAGATGATGGTCTTTCTCTTGCTCGGTCTACTGGCCATCGGCGCGGCGGTGAAGTACACCTTCGGGAAGAACCCATACGGATACGCAGGCCTGGGGGATGTAAGCGTATTCATCTTCTTTGGACTGGTCGGCGTATGCGGGACCTATTACCTCCACACCAACCGGTTCGAACCCTTGGTACTTGCGCCTGCCATTGCCTTCGGCCTGCTCAGCTCCGGGGTGCTCAACGTGAACAACATGCGCGACATCCACAACGATGCGGCGAGCGGAAAGCGAACGCTGGTGGTGCGGATGGGTAGCGCGAACGCACGGATATACCACACGACCCTGGTCGTGGGCGCTGAGCTCTGCTTGATCGGCTTCACGCTCTTCATCCAGGCCGGCTGGACCACCTGGCTCTTCCTGCTTTCCGCACCGGGTTTCATCATCCACCTGAAGCGCGTGTGGACGACCAAGGAACCGCGCGACCTGGACCCCCAGCTGAAAGTGCTTGCGATGGGCACCTTCCTCACAGCGCTCCTGTTCTCGCTGGGCCTTATCCTTGCGTGATGCTGCGCGCGCGCTGGACCGAACGCACCCTGGAGCCCCGCTTCGAGCTGGGCACCAGCAAGGGCGCCATCACCGCGCGCACCGTGTGGTACCTCATCGCCTGGCACCACGAGCGGCCCGAGGTGATGGGCATCGGCGAGGCCGCGCTCTTCCCGGGGCACAGCAAGGAGTTCCCCGCCGATGTGCGCACCAAGCTCCTAGAGCTGTGCATGGAGACCGGCGATTGGGAGCGCAGGCTGAACGGCGACCTGGTGGACGTGCCCAGCGTGCGCTTCGCCGTGGAGCAATGCCTGAAGGACCTGGCCGCAGGCGGCACCAAGACGCTCTTCCCCTCCGACTTCACGCTCGGCCGCCAGGCGATCCCCATCAACGGCCTGGTATGGATGGGCGACAAGGCCACCATGAAGCAGCGCATCCGCGAGCAGCTCGATGGCGGCTACACCACCGTGAAGATGAAGATCGGCGCCATCGGCATCGACGACGAGCTCGGGCTGCTGAAGGCGGTGCGGAAGGAGTACGCGCCTTCCGACATCACCCTGCGCGTGGACGCCAACGGCGCCTTCACCGCACGGCAGGCGCCCGAGGTGCTGAAGCGGCTGGCCGACCTGCACGTGCACAGCATCGAGCAGCCCGTACCGCCCGGCCAGTACGAGGTGATGGCCGAGCTCTGCGCGGACACCCCCGTCCCCATCGGGCTCGACGAGGACCTCATCGGGCAGAACACGTACGATGCCAAGGTGGACCTGCTCGACCACGTGCGCCCGCAATACATCGTGATCAAGCCGAGCCTGGTGGGCGGCTGGGCGGCCACGCAGGAATGGATCGACCTGGCCAAGGCGCGTGGCATCGGCTGGTGGATCACCTCGGCGCTGGAGAGCAGCATCGGCCTACATGCCATCGCCCAGTTCACCGCACTGCAGCAGGTGACCCTGGCGCAGGGGCTGGGCACGGGCCGGGTGTACGCCAACAACATCGCCTCGCCCTTGCTGGCGGAGAAGGGCTTGCTGCGGTACCGTCCTGAAGGCGATTGGGACCTCTCCGCGTTCCGATCCTGAGCCGCCATGCCCACGCCCTTCACCACCCTTACCCTCGACGGGCAGCGGCTGGAGGGCGATGCAATCCTGCAATGGGCGGATGCGCTCGTGGCATCGCACAACGAAGCGCGCTGGGCCGTGGAGGTGCGCGACACGCTGCGCGAACTGTGCACCGGCGATGGCACGCTCACCGCGCACACCAGCGGCACCACCGGTCCGCCGAAGGAGCTGAAGCTGCACCCCAACGACCTGCGCTCCAGCGCGCGGCTCACGGGGCACACCTTCCACCTGAAGCACGGCGACCGGGCGCTGCTCTGCCTGCCCTGCAGCTTCGTCGCCGGCAAGCTGATGCTCGTGCGCGGCTTCGTGATCGGCCTCGACCTGCACGTGATCGACCCGGCCGGCGGCGTGCTCAACAACCTGCGCACCACCGACCGCTTCCGGTGCGCGGCCATGGTGCCGAACCAGCTGCACCGTGCCCTGCAGGACGACCGTGCCCGGCTCGAGCGGCAATTCGGCACCATCCTGCTCGGCGGCGGTCCGGTGAGCAGCGCGCTCGAAGAGGATGTGCAGGACCTCGGCGTGGAGGTGTACCACGGCTATGGCAGCACGGAAACGCTCACGCACGTGGCCCTGCGCCGGCTGAACGGTCCGCGCCGACAGGAGTGGTCCCACGCCATCGGCGACATCACTTTCGAGCTCGACGAGCGCGGCTGCCTGGTGGTGCACACGCCGCACCTGCGCACCAAGGACCATGTGACCAACGACGTGGTGGAGCTGCTCGACGAGCGCCGCTTCCGTTGGCTCGGCCGGCACGACAACGTGATCCTGAGCGGGGGCCGCAAGATCTTCCCCGAGCAGCTCGAGGCGCGCACGGCGGGCGTGCTGCCCTATGCGCACTATTTCACCGCACGGCCCGACGACAAGCTGGGCGAATGCGTGGGGCTCGTGGTGGAGACCGAGCAGCCCGCCTCCGTGGTGGTGCCCGAGGTGATGGACCTGCTGGCCGGCGTGCTCGAGGATTGGGAGATGCCCAGGCGTGTGACGGCCGTGTCGGCGTTCGACCGTACGACCTCGGGAAAGTTGAGGCGGTGAAGGCGGGTGTTCCCCTTCGTGTACCTTTCAAGCCGTGATCGGAACGGCAAAGCGATTGAGCTTTCCTGCGCTGGATGCGCTTCGCGGCCTGTGCTTCCTGGCCGTGTTCGGATGTCACACGTTCCATTCCGTTGACCCAGCGGTGATCACCGACCCGGTCTACCGCTTCGTATCCGCCTCGGTGTTCGGTCCGGGCGCGCTTGGGGTTAACGTGTTCTTCAGCTTGAGCGGCTTCCTCATCACCTTCCTGCTGATCCAAGAGGAGCGGACCAACGGCCGCATCGATGTGCCGCGGTTCTGGCTGAGGCGCATCCTGCGCATCTGGCCGCTCTACTTCACCGTGGTCGTATTGGGGTTCGTCGTGGTTCCCTGGATCAAGCAACAGGCGGGCGTCCGGGAGTTGGAGACGGCGGAACCCTGGCACTATTTGCTGTTCATCAGCAACCTGGCCAAGGCGAGCGGCTACGAGCCTGCCTCCTCCTCGCTCTCCGTGCTATGGAGCATAGCCGTGGAGGAGCAGTTCTACCTGGTCTGGCCCGTCCTGCTCATGCTGGCCGGCATGCGCAGGTCGCCCTGGGCCTGCATCGGCCTTATCGGTGCGTCCATCCTCTTCCGTGCCCTGAACCCGGACATTTCAATGCAGCTCTGGCATACGTTCTCCTGTATGGGTGACCTTGCCACGGGGGCCCTCGGCGCGTATGTACTGGCCAGCGAGAAAGGGCAGGCTTTGATCTCCAGGGCGGGCCCCGTGACGTCGGTCCTGTGGTATGCCTCCACGCTCATCCTGTTCTTCTTCGTCGGCCCGGCGCAGGAGATGTTCGGCGGCATGGCCGTGTACCCGTTCATATTCGCCGTATCCGCCACCGGAACGATCCTACTGCAATGCGCCGGTGGCCACCAGCGCTCACGCCTACCCTCCCGAGGCGCGCTACCCGCCATTGGCCGCATCTCCTACGGACTTTACTGCCTTCACATGCTTGCCGTTCTGGCCGTGCTGCAGGTGATGCAACGGGTGGGGCTCGGCCATGAGGTGTGGCACGTACTTGTGATCCAGTCCTTGGCCGCGCTTTTGCTGAGCATCGTGCTGGCGGCCCTGAGCCATCGTTACCTCGAGCGTCCTTTCCTCCGGCTAAAGGACCGCTTCGCCTACATCGTACGGGGCTAGTCGGGCTGCTGCACCCACGGCCTGCCGCTGACGAAGGCCCGTGAAGGCCGTGCCATTTTTTTGACAGGAGCGGCCTTGTGCGGATGAAGCGCTGAGCGCGCATCGCGACCGGCCTGCTACCTTGCCACCCATGGGCAAGCGCAGCGTCTCCTTCCCGGAACTCGATGCCGTGCGCACGCTCTGTTTCCTTTCCGTTTTCTTCTTCCATGCGCTCTATGCCACGGACCCCGCGGTGATCGCGGATGCGCGCTACAGGTTCTTCAAGGTTCATTTGTTCGGCGACGGCGGACTGGGTGTCAACGTCTTCTTCGTGCTCAGTGGTTTCCTCATCACGTACCTGCTTCTAGCGGAGAAACGCCTGAACGGCCGTATCGATGTGCCTCGCTTCTGGCTGCGCCGCGTGCTGCGCATCTGGCCGTTGTATTACGCCACCCTGGTCGTGGGCTTCTTCCTCATCCCTGCGGTGAAAGCAGCCATCGGACAGCCCGAGCCGGAAACGGCCGACCTGCTGCACTACCTCACGTTCACGGGCAACTTCGACCAAGCGCGCGGCGAGTTCCCGGCCTCCTCCGTGGTGAGCATCCTGTGGAGCATCGCGGTGGAGGAGCAGTTCTATCTGTTCTGGCCCGTTCTTATCGCCATTGTACCCGAGCGCCGGCTGCCGTGGCTTTTCGCATCGGTGGTCGCCATGGGCATCGTGTTCCGAGGCATTGTGAACGATGCCTTCGCCTATGAATGCCATACGCTGAGCTGCGTGAACGACATGGCGATCGGGGGATGGGCCTCCATGGCGCTGTTCAGCGAACGCGGTCGTTCCTGGGTTGCAGGATGGGGACGTCCCACCATCCTGCTCCTGCATCTGGCCTTCCTGGTGTTGTACATTTTCCGTGACAAGCTGCTCATGCCTTGGTTCATTCCGGGCATCCTGGACCGCACCCTGTTCGCCGCGAGCGCAGCCTCGCTCCTGCTCTACCAGGTGCAGGGGATGCCCACGCGGCTGCGCCTTACGCACTCCCCCGTGCTGCAATGGGCCGGACGCATCAGCTATGGCCTGTACTGCCTGCACCCCATCGCCGTGCTGGTGGCGATCCAGGTGATGCAACGCACCGGCCTCGACCACACCGTTTGGTGCGCGCTGATCTGGCAGCCCGGGCTGGCCCTGGTGCTCACCTTCGTGCTCGCTTGGGCGAGCCACCGCTGGTTCGAACGGCCCTTCCTGCGGCTCAAGGACCGCTTCGCCTACATCGTGCGGGGCTAGTCGGGCTGCTGCGCCTGGAGCGGCCCGTTGGCGTACGCGCGCCACTTGGCCACCAACGCCTCCATGTCAGCGGGCATCGGGCTCTCGAAGCGCATGCGCTTGCCCGTGGCGGGGTGGTCGATCTCGAGCATGCAGGCGTGCAGGGCCTGGCGCTGGCAGAGGGCGAAGGCGTTCTCCACGAACTGCTTGTACTTGGTGAAGACCGTGCCCTTGAGCACGCGGTCGCCACCGTACTCCGCATCGTTGAAGAGCGGATGCCCCTTCCACGCCATGTGCGCCCGGATCTGGTGCGTACGGCCGGTCTCGAGCTTGCACTCCACCAGGCACACGTAGGTGAAGCGCTCCACCACCTTCCAATGCGTGATGGCCGGCTTGCCGTGCGCGCCGTCGTGGAACACCTGCATCACCGTGCGGTCCTTGTACGACCGACCGATGTGCCCCTCGATGGTGCCCTCGGCCTCCTCCATGTCGCCCCACACGAGCGCCTGGTAGCGCCGGTCGTTGGTGCGGTCGTAGAACTGGCGGGCCAGGTGCGTGAGCGCCTCCTCGGTCTTGCCGATCACCATCACGCCGCTGGTGTTCTTGTCCAGGCGATGCACCAGGCCGGGGCGCGGCGTGGGCTGGTTGGGCGAGGAGGGCAGCTTGCCGAAGTGGAAGAGCAGCGCGTTCACCAGCGTGCCGGTCCAGTTGCCGTGGCCGGGGTGCACCACCAGGCCGGCCTGCTTGTCGATGATCAGGATGTGCTCGTCCTCGTAGAGCACCTTCAGGGGGATGTCCTCCGGGATGAGCTCCACCTCGCGCACCGGGTAGGGCAGTACGATGCTGATCTCATCCTTCGGTTTCACCTTGTAGCTCGGCTTCTCGGCCTTGCCGTTCACGAGCACGTTGCCCGCCTTCGCCGCCACCGCCACGCGGTTCCGCGAGGTGTTGGGCAGCCGGTCGAAGAGGAACTTGTCCAGCCGGATCAGGGTCTGCCCGGCATCGCACACGATGCGGTGGTGCTCGTAGAGCTCCTGCTCCTCCGAGCCTGTCTCGATGTCCTCGTCCACCATCAGCGTTGTACCAGTATGCGTTGCTGGCCCAGGGCCATGCCTTGTGCGTCGACCACGCGCACCACGTAAAGTCCGGGGGCCAGATCGCTCACCCCCACCGCAAGCCCCGAGCGGTAGCCCTCGCGGCGCACCACACGGCCCATGGCGTCCAGCAGTTCCACACCGGTGGCCGCACCATCGTCCTGCAGGCGCACGTTGAGCAGGTCGCCCACGGGGTTCGGAAATACTTCCAGCGTACGCTCCTCTTCAGGCTCCGGCACCGAGGCCCAGGGGTCCACCGCGCTCACCATCACCGGGCGCAGCATCAATGAGCCTTCGAAGCCGGTGTTCGCGAACGGGCCGCTGACCTTGTAGTAGATCTTGTCCTGGTTGTTCCGGTTCTTGTCGAAGCCCACGTTCATCTTGATGGCGTTCGTCTGCGTCCACCCCACGTAGAAGGTGCCCTGCACGGCGATGGTGCTGTCCAGCGCGAACTCCACGAACTTGTTGGGGCCGTCGTACCGGTAGGTGGGGCTGGTGAAGGACACGTTCTGGAACTGGATCACCTCGGGGCTCAGGCTTGTCCACACGGTGATCAGGAAGTTGCCGTCGGTGGGATCGTTCTCGCTGAAGATGGGATCGAAGTACATGCGCACGGCCCGGAGCGAATCGCTCCCCTGCGTGTCGAAGCGCACGGCCACCTTGGCGCCCTGCTGGTTCAGGCTGTAGCCCGCCTCGGCACTGCCATCATCGTAGCTGTAGTAGTTGCTGAGCTCCTGCACGAACGACATGGTGTCGTTGTAGGGGATCACGTTCGGCGTGGCATCGAGCCAGAACGTGTTCCGCCAGAAGGCCGCGTCGGTGCTGAGCGCGGGATCGTAGGTGAAGCCGCAAGCGCCCGCCGCGATGGGATGGGTCGTCGTGAAGGTCGTCTCCGCGTTGTTGCTGATGTTGTTGCCGTAGTTCTCGCATTCCTCGAACGGCGGTGCCGGATCACCATCGATGTCCGCGAAGTAGCCCCAGGTGATGAACTTGTCGTTCACGTCGAGGTTCTTCATGGTGAGCTCCACGTCCTGGGCCATGTAGCTGGAAGGCGATGCGCTGAACTTGGCGAAGGGCACCGAGGTGTAGGTCTCGAGCAGCGAGGCCTCGGGCATCACGAAGGCCACGTCCACCAGCACGGTATCGTCGAAGCTGCGGTTGCGGCCGAGGCGCACGTAATCGAGGTGCCACTGGTCGAGCGCGCCGCTGCGCGTGCCGTAGTTGCGCCACCGCATGCGGAAGCCCTGCTGGAGGAAGCGGGTCTCGGTGATGGGCAGCATCACCTGGCGGAAGGGCTGCACGCTGGTGTACTCGCTGCTCCACACCTGCACCCACTCGTCGTCGTTCGGGGCATAGAGGTCGAGCACCAGGCTGTCCTGCACCTGGATCTGGTCGTCGCCGCTGAGGCCCTGGGGCTGCACCATGAAGCTGAGGTACACGCTGTCGCCGGCGGGGTACTGCAGGTCGATGGGCACCGAGGTGAGCCGGTCGCATTCGCCGTAGGGCAGCGCGGTGGACACATCGTAGGGGAAGCCGGTGCGGTCGAGCCCGTCGAAGGTGGCGATGCCGATGGTGGGCGGGTCCACAGCGTAGGTGCGGTTCACATAGGCATGATCGCTCTCCCACAGCACCAGCGGCACCTGCGTGAGGCCCTGCTGGTAGGTGCGCGCATCGGCGGCCACGGCGTACACGAAAAGCGAGTCCTGCACCAGGTCGGGCGTGAGCTGCTCATTGGTGATGCTGACCCCGAGGGTGTCGATGATGTTGAAGGGGAGCCAGGCGTCGACGACGGTGGATGTGGGCGGGTTCACGCCAAGGTCGTACACCGTGAGCACCACCACGGGGTTCGGGATGGTGTCCTTGATCACGGTGTCGGGATCGGACACGTCGAAGGTGTAACGGTAGGTCGTGTCCGTGCTATAGGCCATGTCCGCCGTGCTCACCCCGCCCACTTCCAGGTGGTAGTACGTGTTGGTGAGGGAGACATCGGCATCGCCCGCCTGCGCGGTGAGGTGGCGCGTGCGGTCGGTGGAGAAATCGTCCTCCACCGGCACCTCCTGGGGCAGGTACTGGTAGATGAACAGCTCGTTGAGGGTGGACCGCAGCTCACCGGGGGCTTCGCCCATGGGCCTGGCGTGGAGCGGCCCGAGCTCCTCGGGGCCCAGCACCTGGGCCTGCGCCGCGTTGGCGAGGAGCAGCAGCGTGATGAAGAGGCTATTCGACCGCATCGGTGTCGTTCCGGTTGGTGAGGGAGTCGCGCCAGTTGATGGCCGGGGCCAGGTCGGTGGTATCGGTATCGAGCCACACGTCCACCCCGCCGCCCATGGCGATGAGGTTGTTGGCCGAGGAGCCGGGCGACTGGCGGAACACCCGGGCGAACGCCGAATCGGCCTTGGTATTGCACCCGCGGCACTCCACCACCACACCCAGGTTCAGCGAGCTCATGTTCAGCACCATCCGCACGTCGGCCAGCGCCAGTCCGCGCAGGTCCGGTACAGGGACGCGTTCATTGCTCTCCCCGCTGCCCAGCACCAGCGTCACCGCCTCGCCCCGCCGGATGCGTTCCTCGGCGGCGATGGGCTTCCCCCGATAGAGCTGGGCGATCACGCAGTCCACGCAGGGGTCGGGCCTGTACTGCATCTCCTTCACCTTCAGGCCCACGATCTCCAGCACGCTGATGGCCTGGCGCTTGCTCAGGTTCACCAGCGCCGGCATGTCGATCATCTTCGGCTGGCTGGCGTTCATCACCACGTAGATGCGGCGTTCGGGCTTCACCGTTCGTCCGGAGGGCGGGTCCTGCTGCACCACGGTGCCCTTCGGGGCCTCGTCGTTGTATACCGAGTCGATCACCTCCACCAGCAGGTCGCGGGCAGTGAGCGCGGCGGATGCCTCCTCCAGGGTCATGCCCTTGAGGTCGGGCACCTCCACGGCGGAATCGTGCCGGGTGTAGGCCCGCAGCCACACCCACCCGAGGCCCACGAGCAACAGGGCGACACCGATGGGGGTGAGCATGCGCAGGAAGGTGCGTTGGGTCATGGCTCCGATGGCGGTCGGCGAAGATAGGCCCGGGCCGTGGGTGGCAGTTCACAGGCGCCGGTTCACAGATGGAACGCGGCCGGGGCTGCCCTCCGTGCGGGAAGGAGCCAGCTTTGGGCGCCATCCGCATCCCCATGCAACGCCCCCTGATCGCCGTGTTCCGCGGCGGCTACTCCGGCGAGTCCGTCATCAGCCACCAGAGCGCCCGGCGCATGCTGGAGGCCGTGGACACCGCCCGCTACGAACCCGTGTACATCACGCTCACCCCCGAGGCCTGGAGCTGCGAGGCCCCCGATGGCGGCGCCCTGAGCTTCGACCGCGCCCTGCTGCGCGTGGACACCGGCAGCGGCCTTCGTTCGGTGAACGCAGCGCTGATCGCCATCCACGGGGCGCCCGGGGAGGACGGCAAGCTGCAGGGCCTGCTGGACATGCTGCGCATCCCCTACCAGACCGGCGGCGTGCTGAACATGGCCGTCACCTTCAGCAAGTACACCACCACCGGCATGCTGCGCCAGCTGGGCTTTCCCGTGGCAGCGAGCGTGCTGCTGATGAAGGGCGACCCCGGGATCCGTGAGCGGGTGCTCCGCGAGGTGGGCCTGCCCTGCTTCGTGAAGCCCGATCAGAGCGGCAGCAGCATCGGCATCAGCAAGGTGCGCACCCCCGAGGAGCTGCCCCCCGCGCTGGACAAGGCCTTCGCCGAGGGCGACGTGGTGATGGCCGAGGCCTTCGTACAGGGACGCGAGCTCACCTGCGGCGTGATCCGCCTGAACGGGAAGGTGACCGCCCTCCCGGTGTGCGAGATCCGCCACACGCACGAGTTCTTCGACTACGAGGCCAAGTACCACGCGAAGGACACCGAGGAGCTGATCCCCGCGCCGCTGCCCGATGCGGTCACGCGGCTGGTACAGCAGCGCAGCGAGGCCATCTACCGTGCGCTCGACTGCCGCGGCATGGTGCGCGTGGACCACTTCTACACCGGCAACGACCAGGGGCCCGATGGCGGTGTGGTGACCATCGAAGTGAACACCACGCCAGGGTTCAGCCCGGCGAGCATCTACCCCAAGATGCTCGAGGTGTGCGGCATCGGCGTGCCCGCCGCGGTGAACGGCCTCATCGCCGAATGCCTTCAGCGCTGAACGCCCTGCTCATGCAGCCATTGCGCGAACCGCCACATCGCCCGACCCCGGTGGCTGATCGCGTTCTTCTTCGTCGCGGGAAGCTCCGCGAAGGTGAGGTCGCTCATCTCCGGAAGGAAGACCGGATCGTAGCCGAAGCCGCCCGTGCCGCACGGTGCGGCGGTGATGGTTCCGCGCACCTCCCCTTCGAACAGGGTGGTGCCTTCGGTGGTGGTGAACGCGAGCACCGTGCGGAAACGCGCACCGCGGTCGGCGGCACCGTGGAGCCGCTCGAGGAGCAGGGCCATGTTGGCCGCAGGGTCCTTGGCCTCGCCGGCGTAGCGGGCGCTGCGCACACCCGGATCCCCGCCGAGCGCATCCACCTCCAGGCCGGTATCGTCGGCCAGGCAGGGAAGACCGGTGAGGCGGTGCACGTGCTCCGCCTTCTGGGCGGCGTTGGCCTCGAGCGTTTCGCCCGTCTCAGGCAACTCGGGGCCGATGCCCACGTCAGCCAGGGAGCGCACCGTGATCCCGGAGGGAAGCAGCGCCTGCAGCTCGGCCACCTTGCCGGGGTTGCCGGTGCAGAGCACCAGTTGGTCGTGGATGCGCATGATGCCCGCAAAGATGCCGCTCCCGACCGTTCCGATGGACCCCATGGGCATGCGTGACCGTTTCCGTGGCATCGTGGGCCGTTTCTGGGCCGATGTGAAGGCCGCCCGGCAGCGGGGCAGCTTCGCGCGCAACGCGCTCTTCACCTTCTCCGACGCCCTGGTGAACGTGCTGGCCCAGCTGATCCTGACACCGCTGGTGGCCCGCCTGTACGGTCCCGAGCCTTACGGGGTGTACGGCCTCTTCATCACCATCGCCACCAACCTCAGCCTCATCGTGGGGCTGGCCTATCCGAACGCCCTTGTGCTTCCCCGCGACGAGGACGGGTTCCAGCGGCTGGCGAGGGCCACCTTCGCGCTGATCGTGGGCATGACCCTGCTCATCACCCCACTGTTCATGTGGCACGAAGCCCTCTTCCGCATCGCTCCGGCCTTGCGCGTGATGGGCCATTGGACCTATGCGATACCGCTGATGGTGCTGCTCCTGGCGCTGGTGCAGTACTTCAACGCCTGGGCGGCCAGGGCGAAGGCCTTCTCCCTCAATGCCAAGATCGGCCCCGCAGCGAACGTGGGTTTGCGTGCGGTGAACCTTGCCGTCGGAACGGCCACCCAGGGCGCCACCTGGGGCCTCATCGCGGGTGAGCTTGTCGTGCGAACGGCGAGTGTGGGCGCCTTCCTGGTGGGCCTCAAGCGCCACGGCATCCGCCTGCTCCGCGGACCGTACGACATGGGTGCGATGAAGGCTGCGCTGCGCGAGCACCGGAGCCATCCGCTCTTCGTGTTCCCCAGCCGCTGGCTCGCGCTCTTCTCCACGCAGCTGCCGGTGTTCGGGCTCATCACCCTGGGCGATACGCGCGCGGCGGGGCAGTTCACACTGGGCAGCGGCCTGCTGCTGATGCCGCTGCGCCTCTTCGGCTACAGCCTGGCCGGGGTGTTCTACCAGAAGGCCGCCGAAGCCCGCGATGCCGGCCCACAGGCCGTGGCCTCGATCACCGCACGCCTGCATGCCCGACTGGTGATGCTCGGCCTCCTGCCTTTCACCTTCATCACCTTCTTCGGCGATGCGGTCTTCGCCCTTGTGCTGGGCGAAGCCTGGACCCTGGCCGGAACCTACACTGCGCTCATGGGTGTGTTCTACTTCTTCCGCCTGCTGAGCGAACCGTTGGTGACCCTGTTCAGCGTGCTCGGCAAGGAACGGAAGATGCTCGGGTTCTATGCCACCGCGATGGCAGTGAACCTGGCCGCCGTGCTGGTTGGCACGCACGTGCTCCGGAGCGCGGGCGGCATGATCGCCCTGTTCGCCGCGTGCAACACCGTGCTGTACCTGGACCTGAGCGTGAGGCTGCTGCGGCTCGCCGGCTGTGAGCCATGGCGCCCCACCGTGCGGGCCATCGGGCTCACCATCGCCGCCTGTGCGCTCTTCGCCGGGGCCCGGTACCTTGTGCTCGGCACCTTCGCCCCTGCCCTGCAATGAGCGAACGGCACGCCTACCGCACCTCCGACACGGAAGGCCTTCCCTGGAGGGCCCTGGCCTGGCTGGTGACGCGCTACGTGCGGTTGCGCCACCCCGGCATGGACCCCGGCCTGCGCTATTTCGTGCGCCAGGGCCACCTCGGACGGCTCTTCCAGCTGCGCTATTGGCTGCGTGACCGCCTGCTGCGCCGGCCATACAAGGAGGTGATCTACGACGGTGAGTTCTCGCCCGAGCTCAAGTTCGTGCTCCCCTTCGCGTATTGGCACCACCTCAACGGCACCCTGATGCGCACCGTTGGCTGCAGGCACACCCGGGCGTTGTACTTCTTCAGCCCCGACCACGAGGAGCGGTTCAACGAGCGTCACTTCAACGACTTCCACTTCCAGCTGGAGATACCGAACAGCCACGACCATGACCTGCGCTACGACCTGTCGAAGTGGGCGCAGGTGCCCCTGAAGGCGCACTACCGCAACCCGCATTTCGTGTTCGACAGGCCCATGGTCGTGATCGCCAACCGGTACAACATGGAATGGGGCGGCCCTCCCGTGAGCTACTTCGGCCTTGACGAGCTGCGCCGGTTGATCACCGCGCTCTCGCCGCGGTACCAGGTGGTGTACAACCGCCCCAGCCCCGCTGCCATCGTCAATGACGAGAGCGCGGTGCTCGACCTGGGCGAGAAAGAGGCCTTGCGGAGGGAGTTCCCCGACCTGGTGCTGCTGGAGGACCTGATGACGCGCCCCGGGGCCCCGGCCGGCGACCTGAACGCGCTGCAGCTCATGGTCTACGCCAATTGCGAGCGCTTCATCTCCATCCACGGCGGCACCGCCACCCTGGCGAGTTATTTCGGCGGGGTGAACATCATCCTTTCGGTGAAGGGGCACGAACATTACTTTGGCGAGTTCAAGACCATCTATCCCAAGCTCTCCGATGCCCGGATCATCGCCTGCCGCACCATGGAAGAGGTGCACCACCATGTGCACCGTGAACTGACCCAGGCATGACCGTCCCTCCCGAACGAACGATGACCCGCAAGAAAGTCCTGTACGTCATCAGCAACGTCACCGACAGCACCGAGTACGAGCTGTTGGTGGCGCACTGGGACCGCTCGCGGTTCGACCTCGAGTTCGTGTTCCTGAACCCCGAGGCCGACTGCAACCTGCAGCGCCACCTGCGCAACGCCGGCTTCAAGAGCTCCACGATCATCTACCGGGGCCGCAAGCACGCGCTGAAGGCCATCGTGGGCCTGATGCGCCTTTACCGTGCCTCCCGTCCGGACATCATCCACCTGAACCTGCTGGAGGCCACCTTCTACGGCCTGATCGCCGCGAAGCTCACCGGTATCGGCCGCACGGTGTACACGCGCCACCACAGCACGCACAACCACAAGTACCACCAGGGCCGGGGCGTGATGTACGACCGGCTCTGCAACCGGTGGACCGACCGCATCATCGCCATCACGCGAAGCACGGAGGAGATCCTGCTCGATTGGGAACAGGTGCCCAAGGAGAAGGTGGTGCTGATCTACCATGGGTACGACATGGCCCAGGTGCCCGGCCACGACCCCGCCGAAGTGCGCACCCTGGCCGCCCGCCATGGCATCGGCACCGACGGCCGTGCACCCGTGATCGGCATGATCGCCCGCCCCTTCGAATGGAAGGGGCTGGACCACGCCATCCCCGCCTTCCGCGATGTGCTGAACACGCATCCCAACGCCAAGCTGGTCATCTTCAACTGGAAGGGCACCCCGCACACGCACCGGTACGAGCAGCTGCTCGGCTCGCTGCCTTCGGGCTCCTGGCACACGGTCCACTTCGAGCCGCAGGTGGTGAAGCTCTTCCATGCGTTCGATGTGTTCGTGCATGTGCCCGAGGACCAGCATGCCGAGGCGTTCGGGCTCGTGTACATCGAATCCATGATGTCCGGGGTGCCGTGCGTGTTCTCGCGCAGCGGCATCATGCACGACCTGGAGGTGGAGAAGCTGCAGGGGGTGCGCATGGTGCCGTTCAAGGACAAGGCCTCGATCACCGCGGCGGTGAACGCCTGGTTGAAGGAGCCCCCGGACACCTCGGCGCGCAGCGCGTTCGCGGCACACAATACCGGCGTGCTCCGCGGGGTGCTGGACATCCGCCTGAAGATGCAGGACCTGAACCGCCTCTACGATTCGATGTGACGGCATGGCGATCGCTGCACTGAAGGGGCTGGACATCCTGGTGATCTCGCCGGAGCCTTGGAACGGGCTCCACATGAGCAAGCACCACGTTTCGCAAGGCCTGGTGGCCCGCGGCAACCGCGTGGTGTTCTGGGAGCCCCCCGTGGCGGGCGCGAAACAGCTCGAGCTCAAGGGTCAAGGCCCCCTGCGCACCGTCACCACCCCGCACTGGTTCAAGGGCGTGAACAAGCTGCCGCCGGCCGCCAACAAGTGGTACTACCGCCGCCAGGTGCGCGCCATCGAACGCGCCGCCGGCGTTCGCTTCGACATCATCTGGTGCTTCGACACCAGCCGCCTGCAGTGGTTCCCCAGCGGTCCGTGGTACCGCCTGCTCCACCTGGTCGATTACGACATCATGTACCAGGGCCACGGGCTCATGCGCTCCGCGGACCTGGTGGTCACCACGGCCGACATCATCAGCCGGCGTGCGCTTGAGATCGCCCCGAAGGCCACAGTGCACAAGGTGGGCCATGCGCTCGATGCACGTTGGACGATGGGCGCCGAGGCGCTGGTGACCCCGCGTGGCGATACGCCCCACCTGGTGGTCTACGCCGGTCAGTTCTTCAACACCTACATCGACTGGACGGCGCTCCTCACCGTGGCCCGTGAGCACCGAGGCCTCCACTTCCGCTACATCGGCAACCTCGACCCGGACTTCCCCGATGGCGCCTTCCAGCAATTGCGGCGCGAGCCCAACGTGGAGTTCACCGGACTGGTGACCAAGGACCAGCTGATCCCCCGCGTGCGCGAGGCCGACATCCTCGTGTTCAGCTTCATGACCGACAAGCGGATGTTGGAGCGGGCCAACCCCCACAAGGTGTTGGAGTACCTGTCCACCGGCAACGTGATCATGGGCTCCTGGACGCTGGAGTACGAGCCGCATGCGCACCTGCTGCAGATGGCCCGCGACCGCAACGACTTCGTGGCCACCTTCGCGGACACCGTTGCGCGCTATGCGGAACTGAACACGGCCGAGCGCCGCGCCGAGCGCATCGCGTTCGCCGGGGGCCGCACCATGGACCGCCTGCTGGAGCGCGTGGCGGGCCTGATCGCCACGCACGGCCGCACGCACAGCCACGGCGGATCGGTCAACACGCCATGAGCCAGCCATCATCGATGCGACCGCGGCCGTTGGTGAGCATCATCATGGCGGCCTACAACGCGGAGCCCTACATCGAGGAGGCCATCGCCTCGGCACTGGCACAGGAGCACGACCCCATCGAGCTCATCGTGGTGAACGATGGAAGCACGGACGGCACGGACGCGCGCATCGCCCGGTTCGATGATCCGCGTCTGAAGGTGATCCACCAGCACAACCAGGGCATCGGCATGGCCCGCAACGCCGGATTGGCCATCGCACGCGGCGACTACCTGTGCTTCCTGGACGCGGACGATGTGATGCCACCGGGATCCGTGGGCGACAGGCTGGCCGTTTTCGAACGCGATCCTTCCCTCTCCTTCGTGGACGGTGCGGTGCTCTATTACGACCGGGACCTGCGCACCGTGAGCCGCGTGCACACCCCGTCATTCACCGGTGAACCGATCCAGCTGCTGGCGCGGTTCGACCCCGCCTGCTTCTTCGGGAACACGTGGATGATCCGCCGGGAGGCCGCCCAGGGCCACCGGTTCGAAGGCGCGATCTCCCATGTGGAGGACCTGCTCTTCTACCTCAACATCGCCGCAGGCCGCCGGTACGGGCACACCACCCGACCCGTGCTCCATTACCGGATCACGGGTTCATCCAGCATGAGCCGGTTGGAAGGGCTCGAGCGCTCGTACCATTTCGTTCACCGCTGGGTGGAGGAACACCCGGAGCTCTTCGACCGGCGTACGCGCATCGTCAACCTCTACCTGATCCGGCGCATGATGTCGGGTGCCTACTGGCATGCAGGACGGCCCATCCGAGCGGTGCTCGCCTGGTTCATGGGCGGATGGCCGCCCATGCTTCCAGGATCCGTGCGTATGCCTCGCGCGTAAGCGCCATGGAACGGTGGCGCTCAGCAAGCGCGGCGGTGGCTGAACGTTGACCCGGCGTGCACACCACGGCAAGCACCCGGTCCAGCGCATCGTCCAGGTCATCGCCCTCGGGATCGAACACGGCACCGCCCAATGGCTCGGCATCGATGATCGCACTGTCGTCACCCACCCCCCTCGTCAATACCACGGGCAGACCGTTCGCCCAGTACTCGCCGATCTTCATGGGGCTGATGCATGCACTGCTCGGTGTACCGCGGTAGGGCGCGAACGCGATGTCCGAGGCGGAAAGCCATCCGGGGACCTCGTCATGCCTGGCGAATCCCACATGAACGCGGTGCGGATCGGCGCCCGCGCGGCGCATGCCATCAAGGACATGCTCCACGGGCTCGGGGGTCCGGATGATCATGTGGGCATCATGACCTGCCCGCTCAAGGAACCGCGCGAAGGCCCTGAAGGCATGCTCGCGGTGGTAGAGCCCTCCGAACTTCCCCAGGTAGATCGCCACTGGTCCGGCGCCGATGCCCAGGCATGCCCGGTTGCGCACGCGCGCCGACCCGTCGAAGCGCATGAGCGCCGCGTCCACCGGGCAGGGCGCCACCAGGATGCGGTCCCCATCAACGCCCTCGGCCATGAGCATGCGCCGGTAGTTATGCGATACGCACACCATGCGAAGGGCGGTCCGCGTCTGCGCCGTGATCAACCGCTTGAGCCCCCTGTACATCAGGCCTCCCCGGCTCCACACGCCGACATCGGCCATGTAGTCGGCATGCGGCTCGAAGTAGTCGACGGCATAAGGGATGCGGAGGCGCGTGGCCACCCGATGCGCAAGGCCTCCGGCGATCACACCCCTCGCCATCACAAGGTCGGGCGACTCGTGCCGGAGCACATGGGCGAGGCGTCGCCGCATGCGCAGGACATCCACCGCCCGTGCCAATGGCTTCGGGAGTCCCGTGGTCGACGACCATTGCACATGCGTGCAGCCGGGCGGCACCGTGAGCATGGGAGGCCGGCGCCCCGGGCGCTCCACCGTGCACAGCACCACCCGCCTGGCCATCCCTTCCGCCACGAGCATGCGCAACGTGGGCAGCACGGTGGAGAACGTGAGCGGTTCGTCCGAGCCCCAGTAGCTGAGGAACACGATGGTGCCGGCACCTCTCGCTGCAACGCTCATCGGCCCTTCCTGCGTTGCTCCTCCAGGTGGATCACGTTGCGCGCCGCGAGCGATCCCGGCTCACCGTTGCGGTAATCCTCGTACCTGAACTTCCGACCCTGCACGAGGCGCTGGTGCCGCTCTGTCATGAGGAAGCGGATGATGTACATGCCCGCCACGAACATGGGCAGCAGCGGGATCTTGAAGCGCACCAGGGCGCCGAAGTTCGGCGTCGTGATGCCCGTTATGAACCCGAACACGACGGTGAAGCTGATGCAGGTGAGCACGAGCGGGTTCTTGGTGATGCAGGTGACAAGGTGCACCACACGGGTCATCCAGAGCACGCGTATGAACAGGATGAGGAGCCACAGGTTCTCCAGGCCTGACATCACCATGGTGAAGTTGTGGCATTCGACCAGGTACGGCCTGAAGAGCGCTGCGTTCAAGGCCACCGGGAACTTCGACAGCACGCTTCCCCAGCTCGCATCAAGTTCCCCCACATCGAAGTAATTGTGCCCGTACTCCTCGGAGCGCTTCAGGTCGGTCTGGGTGATGACCACCGTTTCCAACGCGCTGTCCAACGAGAACTTCCCCAGGCTGTCACCCAGGGCATCAAGCACCACGAACGAGAGCGCGATCATGGCGAAGAATCCGACCGGAAGCAGGATGTACTTGACCAAGGCGTTGCGGATGGCAGCCAGACGCTTGTACATCACCCACAGCAGGCTGGTCGGGAAGATGGCCATGAAGATGTACGGCTTGATCGCCAGCATCACCAGACTGCTCAGCGCGAACGCCACGGTGGCCGAGACCTGGTCCTTGCGCACGAAGAACAAGCGATCGACGGCGTAGATGAACCAGCAGAAGGAGGTGAACGTGAACGAGTCCTTCAGGATCGCCGACCCCCATAGGATGCAGGAGGGCATGAACAGCACAGCGACCGCAAGCTCCAGGTGAAGGCTCGGGAAATAGCGGTACAGGGTCACATACAACCTCCAGATGCCGGCGTAGGTAAGGCCCGCCACCATCACCGTGGTGATGATGTAGCTGTTGAAGGACAGGATGGTGAGCGGACTCACAAGACGCACCACGGTCCATTGGTGCGCGTCGGTGAGCACATACAGGTAGGGCCACCCCGTTTCCGTATCGAAATACTGACGCATCTCGGCGGTACCGGGCCCGAAGAGCACCTTGAAGAAGTCCACCGGCGACTTCATGAACAGCTTGCTCATGGCCAGCGTGCAGCTGAAGTAGCCGATCGTATCCCCGCCTCCGTAGTAATAGAAATAGATGAGGCTGAAGGCCACTCCGCCGAGCAGTTTGGCATAGAGCCCCCACAGCAGGTACCGGTACTCCGGCCGCTTCTTCACCATGAGGTTCTTGCGGCGGGCGAAGTACATGTAGATCACCACGAGATAGAAGAACAACATCGCGTACTCCCAGTACTCGATGTTGATCCAGCCGTGGTACTCCAGGTACATGAGCGTCAAAGATCGCAATCTCCACCGGGGCCGGCGCCCTCAATGGTGGTAGGGACGGCCGGCCAGGATCTGGTAGGCCCTGTAGAGCTGCTCGGCGAACAGCACCCGCACCAGCTGGTGCGGGAAGGTCATGGCCGAAAGGGCCAGGAGCAGGTCGGCACGCCGGCGCACCTCATCCGTATGGCCGTAGGCACCGCCCACCACGAAGGCCACCTGCCGCACCCCCTGGTCGCGCCAGGCGCCCAGTCGCGATGCGAAGGCCGGGGAGGTGAGGCCCATGCCGCGTTCATCCAGCACCACCACCCGCTCACCCGGGCCCAGCGCGGCCAGGATGCGCGCCCCCTCGACCCGCTGCTGGTGCGCGGCATCGCCCCCCCCCGCCTCGGGCAGCACCACCACGTCCACCGGCACCGAACGGCGCACCCGCTCCAGGTAATGGTCCATGCCATCGGCCACGAACCCCCGCTCCGTCCGCCCCACCAGGATCAACCGCACCTTCATGCCATGTGGTGTTGGTAATTCGATCGGCCCCAGGACGTTCCTTTGGCCTGATGTTTGCGAAATTCGCTCAACCATCCGAGATCCCGACGATGAAACGCATCCCCCTGTTGGTGCTGTCCGTGTTGATCGGCCTGCTGACCCATGGCCAGGCCGAGGTGAAGGACCAGGTGGTCGCGGCCATCGGCAGCGGCAATGCGCCGGCCCTGGCCAAGCACCTGCAGCCCAACGTGGACCTGACGGTGCTGAGCACCAGCGATGTGTACAGCAAGGCCCAGAGCGAGCAGATCCTGCGCAAGTTCTTCGACGAGCATGACCCCCAGGGCCTCACCATCGAGCACGAGGGCGTGAGCAAGCTCGGCGACCGCTACTACATCGGGAAGCTCCGCACCGCCCGGGGCGACATGCGCGTCACCTTCTTCCTGAAGCAGGGTGCCGGCGGCTACCAGGTGAAGCAGCTGCGGATCGAACCGGCCAAAGGCGACCTCTGACGTGCTGCCCGAAGGCACCCTCGACCTCATCGACCGGTCCTTGCGCGAGGACATCGGTGACGGTGACCACACCAGCCTGTCCACCATCCCCCCTGAGGCGCACGGCGGAGCCCGGCTGCTGGTGAAAGGCACCGGCGTCCTTGCCGGCGTGGAGCTCGCCGAAGCCATCTGCCAGCGCTACGACCCCGCGTTGCGCATGCGTGTGCTGATCCAGGACGGTGCGCAGGTGGTCCCGGGCGACGTGGCCTTCACCCTTACCGGCCCCTCCCGGAGCATCCTGGTGGTGGAGCGCCTTGTGCTGAACTTCATGCAGCGCATGAGCGGCATCGCGTCGCTCACGCGGCGGTTCGTCCAGGAGCTCGATGGAACGGGTTGCCAGGTGCTGGACACGCGGAAGACCACTCCCTCCCTGCGCGCGATCGAGAAATGGGCCGTGCGCATCGGTGGGGGCCGCAACCACCGCCACGGGCTGTACGACATGATCATGATCAAGGACAACCACGCCGACATGGCCGGGGGCATCCCCAAGGCCATCGCCGCGGCACGGAGCTACCTTGAACAGCGCGGGATGCAGCTCCCCATCGAGGTGGAGACCCGCAACCTCGGCGAGCTGGACCAGGTGCTCGCCACCGGTGGCATCCAGCGCATCATGCTGGACAACTACGCCTTGGAAGACCTGCGCACGGCCGTGGCCCGCATCGCAGGTCGCTTCGAGACCGAGGCCAGCGGCGGCATCACCTTGGAGAACGCCCGCCAATACGCCCTCTGCGGCGTGGACTTCATCTCCGTCGGGGCCCTCACCCACTCCGCCGGAAGCATGGACCTGAGCCTGAAAGCCCTGTCCTGAGCCATGATCCACCGGGTGCGCCGCAAGCTGCTGTACTCGTCCAGCAACCGGCGGATGATCCGGTGGTCCCAGCGCATCGTGCTGCCCGGCTTCGAGGGGTTCAGCCTCTATCACATCTCCCGCTTCTTTTTCCTGGCCCTGCAGCAGGGGCAGATCATCAACCGGGCATCGGCCATCGCCTTCAAGCTCTTCCTGGCCTTCTTTCCGGCCCTGATCATGCTCCTCACCCTGATCCCGTACATCCCGGTGCAGGATTTCCAGGCCATGCTGCTGGCCAACTTCCGGGCCATGATGCCTTACGAGGTCTATGCGTTCATCGAGGGCATGCTGCACGACCTGGTGGTGAAGAAGCACAGCACCCTGCTCTCCGTCAGCTTCATCACCGGGCTGTACCTGGCCAGCAATTGCATGGACGCGATCCTGGACGGCTTCAGCGCAAGCTACCATGTGACACGCTGGCACAGCGCCTTCAAGCAGCGGCTGCTGAGCCTGGGCCTGCTGGTGGTGCTCACCGTGATGATGGTGATCGCCATGGCCCTGCTGAGCCTCAGCAACTGGGCCATCTCCCTGATCAACGACAGCGGCTACGTGTTGAGCCAGCTGGAGCACTTCGGGCTGCTGGCCGCCAAGTGGGGCACCACCGTGCTCATGATGATGGGCAGCATCTCGCTCCTCTACAACGCGGGGGATCCCGGCGCGCGACGGTTCAAGCTGATCACACCCGGAGCGATCCTGGCGGTGGTGCTGTCGCTGCTCATGAGCCAGGCGCTCGTCTTCTTCTTCGGCCGGATCACCGATTACAACGCCCTTTACGGCTCGATCGGCGCCATCCTCGCCGTGCAGCTCTGGATCTACTTCAACATGATCGTGCTGCTCATCGGCTTCGAGCTCAACGCCAGCATCTCGCGCGCCCGTGTGGAGAGCCGGGAGAGCCTTCGTCCCGAGACCACCCGGGGCTGAACCGCCCATGCAGGGCGCGATCCGGTAACTTGCCGGTCCCGCCATGAGGACCTACGCCGCCCTGTGGATACTGGCGCTCACCGCCCCGGCCGCCCTGCACGCCCAGCGCTTCGACCCGCTACATCCGCCCAACACCTACCGCAACGCGGACAATCCGCACTACTGGAAGAACCGGCCGCCACACGAAGGGTACTGGCAGCAGGACGTGCACTACCGGATCCACGCACGGCTCGATGAGCGAACCGACGTGGCCGATGGCTCCGTGGACCTCGTGTACTGGAACAACAGCCCCGACACGCTCCGGCACGTCTTCTTCCACCTCTACCAGAACGCGTACAACGCTGGATCCTACGCCCACCTGAGCGGCGGCGCGCGCCCCTCCGAGGCCATCGGCGACACCACGAAGGAGCGCGGCACCGACCTCTCCGACCTCCGCTGCGATGGCGTGCCGCTGCGCACCGAGCTCGACAACACGGTGCTCAAGGCCTGGCTGAACGCCCCGCTCCCCCCGGGCGGCAAGGTGCGCTTCACAGGCAACTTCCGCACGCACTGGGCCAGCGATGCCTGGCGGCGAATGAAGCTCTTCAACGCCTGGGGTTTCAAGCACTACGATGGCGTGCACTGGTACCCGCGCATCGCCGTGTACGACCGCAAGATGGGCTGGGACACGCAGCAGCACCTGGGCAACGAGCTGTACGGCGACTTCGGCACCTACGATGTGGAGCTCGACATGCCCAACGACATGGTGGTGGAGGCCACCGGCTGGCTGCAGAACCCCTCCGAGGTGCTGCCCCCCGAGCTGCGCCGCCGCCTCGACCTGGCCAACTTCAAGGACAAGCCATGGGGCGAGGCGCCCAGCGTGATCACGCCCTATGACAGCACCGTGCGCAAGGTGTGGCGCTACCACGCCGAGAACGTGCACGACTTCGCCTTCACGGCCGACCCCACCTACCGTATCGGCGAGACCGAATGGAACGGCGTGAGGTGCGTGGCCGTGGCCGAGGAGCCCCACGCCAGCGGCTGGCAGAACGCGGCGGACTATTGCGCCAAGTGCATCCGGGTGCACAGCGAGCAGATCGGCATGTACGCCTATCCCAAGATGGTGGTGGCCGATGCGCAGGACGGCATGGAATACCCCATGCTCACGCTCGACAGCGGCAACGACCCGAACTACCGCGGGTTGTTCATGCACGAGATCGGCCACAACTGGTTCTACGGCATGGTGGGCAACAACGAGACCTACCGCGCCATGCTCGATGAGGGCTTCACGCAGTTCATCACCAGCTGGGGGCTTGAACATGTGGACGGCGACACCCTGGTGGAGGAGGAGCCAGGCAACACGTACGTGCGCCGGTACACGAAACCCGGGCTGGTGCGCGAGAGCGAGGTGTACTACGGCTACATGCGCGATGCCGTCCGCGACGAGCTGCCGCCGATCAACACCCACAGCGACGAGTTCGCGCACGTCGAAGGGCGCGGCGGCGGATATGGGCATGTGTACTACAAGACCGCCACCATGCTGTACAACCTGCAGTACGTGCTCGGCGACAGCGTGTTCCTGGCCGCGATGCGGCACAACTTCGACCAGTGGCGCATGTGCCACCCCTACGTCGAGGACTTCCGCAACAGCGTGATCCAGTTCACCGGGGTGGACCTCAACTGGTTCTTCGACCAGTGGATCGAGACCGACAAGCGCATCGACTACGCCGTGGTGGGCGTGCGCGACCGCCACGCCGACAGCGGGCAGGTGATCCGGCTGCGGCGCAAAGGCAGCATGCAGATGCCGCTGGACCTGCGCGTGACCGCCAAGGATGGGCGGAACTACGACCTGCACATCCCCAACACCTGGTACACCAAGCCCACGACCGCGCAGGTGATGCCGCGCTGGATCGGCTGGGACGAGCTGCATCGCGACCATGAGGTACGCGTGGACATCCCCTCCGGCATCGCGGAGGTGCGCATCGACACCACCTTCCGCCTGGCGGACCACGACCCGCTGAACAACAGCCTTCGACCGCCCGTGGAGCTCACCTTCGACCACCACGTGTACAACCGGCCCGACCGGCGCACCTACGAGGCCTTCGGCAGGCCCGACCTCTGGTGGAACGGCTACGACGGGCTGAAGCTCGGCGTGCACTTCCACGGCGACCACATGCGCTACAGGCACAAGGTGTGGTTCTCCGCATGGATCAACACGGGATTCCTGCAGCATCTGCCGTCCACCAACAGCGCCGCGAGCTTCGATCCCGTGCCGGACAACCGCGACACCCGGTACGACCCGTTCAACTTCAATTTCCGGTACGAGACCGGCACCGAGAAGCTGCTCAAGGGCTCCAGCGTGAACGTGCACGCGCGGCTCCTCGACGGGCTGGAGCAATACGGTGCCGGCTTCAAGTGGCAGCTTCCCAACGGGAGCACCGAGCTCTACACCGGGCTGAAGTTCTTCCTGCGCCGCGATTCGAGCGACCTCACCTACCTGAACTACCCGGGGCAATGGGAGCTCGACGCCCTGAACAGCGCCTGGGACAACGGCCTGCGTCACGGCTACACGTATGGGCGCGGCGAAGGGCGGATCACCTTCAACGTGCGCAACAGCACCATCGGGTCAGCCCGGGGCTACGCACAGGCGTCGCTCACCGCCATCAACGACAACCGATTCGGCCGTTGGCTGCTGCGCACACGGGCGTTCGGGCAATACGGCACGGGCAGCACACCGCGCGAAAGCCAGCTCTACCTCGCCGGTGCCAATCCCGAGGGGTACATGGATGACAAGTTCGTGCGCAGCATCGGCTTCGTGCCCTACGACTGGCTCGGGTACAGCGGCGGCGTGAACCATTTCCAGCACGGCGGCGGCCTGAACCTGCGCGGCTACGCCGGCTACTATGCCCCGGAAGGGACCGGTGCCGACCAGGTGCTCACCTACGCCGGCAACACCGGTGTGTCGGCCAGCGCCGAGCTCGACCTCGACGGCCTGGTGGACATACGGCCCGGCGCGCTCGCCCGCTACCTGCACCTGGACGTGTACCTCTTCGGCGACATGGGCTCCATGGGCTACCGCACCAGCACCTCGGACGGGCAGCGGCTCGAGCTCGCCCGTCCCCGCGCAGATGCAGGCATCGGTGCCGCGTTCACCATCAAGCGCTGGGGCCCCCTCGTCGACCTGAAGCCCTTCACCATCCGCTTCGACATGCCCTTGGTCCTGAGCGCCCTGCCCGCCGGTGAGGACGAACACTTCGCGTTCCGGTACGTTGTGGGCATTGGACGCACCTTCTGACCGCCATGCGCATCACCCTGCTCCTCCCCCTGCTGCTGCTCACGCACCTCGCCTTCGCCCAGACCGTGACGGGCCGCTGGGTCACGGTGGACGACGAGACCGGCAAGCGACGGAGCGTGGTCGAGATCACCGAGCGTGGAGGCCGGCTCTACGGTCGCATCGTCCAGCTCTTCCGCGACCCCGGCGAGGACCCGGACCCCATATGCACGAAGTGCGCGACGGATGACGACCGGCACGGCAGGAAGGTGATCGGCATGGAGATCATCCGCGGTCTTGTGCGCGATGGGGAGGAATGGGGGGACGGCACCATCCTCGACCCCAAGAACGGCAGTGTGTACGACTGCAAACTTTGGCTGGAGAACGGCCAACTGAAGGTGCGCGGCTACGTGGCCTTCTTCTACCGCACGCAGACCTGGCTTCGCGAGCAGGGTAAGTGAACGCGGCTCAGTCGTACAACGCCGACCAGCGCGGGGCGGTGTGTGACCAGGAGCTCAGTTCGAGGATGGGACCCTCGTTGTCCTGGCACTGTTCTCTGCGCGCTTCCAGTTCGTCCAGCGCCTCCCGCACTGCCGCAGGCAGGTCGTTCAATCCCTCAATGGCCCAGAACCGAACGCCCGCATCGTGTAGCACGGCATACGGCAACCATGCCCCGGTGATCACCACGGTACCGGCGCAGAGATGCTCCTGCATGGCGCCGGCGAGCTGATCGGTGGCCTGCACCTGAACCAGGATGTCCGCTGCAAGACGCAGGCGGGCCACATCCTCATCGGTCATCAGGTCGCTGAAGATGCGGTGCGGAATGCCCGTGAGCCCGATCAGGGTACGGACCTCCATGCGATAAGCCTCATCACCGCCCATGGTCATGGGCAGCACAACGAACAGGCGGTCGCGCAACGCCGTCGGGAGCACATCGAGCGCCTCGATGATCGCCGCATGCCGCTGGTTCATCGAAGCGTTGTAACCGGCCACAACGATGATGCGATCCGCGGGCAGCCCCAGCGCGGCCCGGTGCATCACGCGGTCGCCCGTGCGTCGCAATCGCTGCACATGCTCCAAGGGGCGCAGACCGAAACGGACCAGCGAGCTGCGCTCCGAAAGATCGACGTGCATGCGGCTTGCCGCATCCAAGGTGTCCGCATTGGCCGCTGTGACATGGTCCGCCGCTCGCAGCAAGTGTGCTTGGAGCGGCTGGAGCAGGCCCGTGGTCCGGTACACGTCACTACCGAACAGCGAGACGATCAACCGCCCTCCACGTGCGCGCAACCCGTTCGCAAGCGCGCCCCAGATGGCGGACAGGTAGAACACATGAACGGCATCGTACCTCCCATCGGTCCTGGCAAGCAGGGCCCGGTACTTGGCCATGTACCAAAGGAATTTCACGCCGCGGGTCGTTCGCATCCAGCCCGCGCCCGAAGGTGACATGATGCGATCAAAGGCCTGATGCGCCCGTGGATGGCGGCTTTCGCGCTCGGAGATGATATCGATGACAACGTCAGGCCGGAGGCGCTTCACCTCCAGCGCGAGGTCCACCAGCAACGGGTTGTCGGCATTGCCGATGTAGAGCAGGCGCATGGCTCAACCGAGGTCGAACCGGCGGCCCGCCTCCTTCAGGGTGGTCTGGTACTCGTTCCACTCCCCGATGTCGAACCACGAGCGCTCGCTCACCGGGAACACGCCCACACGTCCGCCCTTCCCCCTCACCTTCTCGATCAGCGTGGTGATGTCCATGTGCCCGCCGGAAGGGATCTCGTCGATCACATGGCGCTCCAGGAGGTAGAGGCCCGAGTTGATCATGAAGTTGAGGTCGGGCTTCTCGCGCATGCCGAGCAGCTCGCCCCCCTCACCGGTCTCCAAGGTGCCGTAGGGGATGTGGTAGTTCTTGAGCACGCCCACCAGGGTGATGTCGTTCCGGTTCTCCAGGTGGTAGTCGTGGATGGCCCGGTGGTCCTGGTCGACAAGGATGTCGCAGTTCGACACGAAGAAGCGCCCCTTCAAGCGGTCCTTCAGCAGTTGCAGGCTGCCCGCCGTGCCCAGCGGCTTGTCCTCGAGCACATAGTCCACCGAATAATCGCGCCCTTCGAGGTGCTCGAAGAAGTAGCGGATCATCTCGTGCTTGTAGTTCACCGTCAGGTGGAACTCCTTCACCCCGAGCCTGCGGAACCCCTCGATGATGAGCTGGATGATGGGCTTCTCCCCGATGGGCACCAACGGCTTGGGGATGATGTTCGTGAGCGGCTTCAGGCGGCTTCCCAGCCCCCCGGCCATGATCACCACGGGCAGGTCCAGCATGCGCTCGTCGCGATGGAGCGTCACCGGGAACTCATCCTCCCAGAAGAGCACATCGACCAGCGCCCCGCCCTCATCCACCACCGGCATGCACTCCGTGCGGAAGTCGAGCATGAGCTGTCGCACCGCTTCGCGCTCGTCCGTGTCCCTGGCCATCCGCATGTTCGCCCGCATCACGTCGGCCACCGGGGTGTCCAGCGGCAGGTTGCGGATGATGGCCCGCTGGATGTCGCCCACGCTGAGCACCCCGAGGAATGCGCTCCCCTTGAACACGAGCAGCAGCTTGCGGTCCAGCTCGTCCATGCGGCGCATGGCCTGCACGAGGGTGAGGTCGTGCGCGACGGTGATGCGCTGGGCCTTCTCGGAGATCGGCATGGTTCAGCCCTTGTGTATGGCGTTGGCCTTGACGAAGCTACCCGAAGGGAGGGTGATGTACTCCTTGAGCACGGCGCCGCTGCCGATGAAGGAGCCATCGCCGACGCGGACGCCACCGTTCACCACCGCTGTGGTCGCCACATGGCAGTGATCGCCCACTTCCGCATCATGCTCGACCAGCGCCTTCGAATTGATGATGCAGTTGGCGCCGACGATCGCTGCGGCGTTCACCAGGGCGTGGTGCATGACGATGGTGCCCGGGCCCACTTGCGCGTGCGCCGAAACGTAGGCACGCGGCGAGATGATGGTGGCCATTCCGGCACCCAGGGCCCGCAGCCGTTCAAAGAGCACCTGGCGCATACCGGGCGCCCCGATCTGCCCGATGGTGAGCAGGAACGCATGACCCGCCGCCACCAGGGCAGGAAGGTCCTCGTCGGCGTGGTTCACGGCATGACCGAGCACGGTGATGCCCCGCTCCTGCGGCCTGCCCACGATGCCGGCGATGGTCCAACGCCCTTCGAGCTCGATCACGTCGATGCACGAGCGGCAATGCCCACCGGCACCGACCAGGATGAGCGAGGGCTTGGTCATGTCACACGAGGGGTGTGCTGGGGATGTTCACCAGGCGATCCTCCAACCACTGCGCGCCTTCCAGCGACAGGGCCGGACAATCCTTGTACATCGGCAGCTTGTTCATGAGCGTCCAGGCCGGACGTGTCATCACGCCGTTGTCATTGCTGTGCGCAAGGAATGCATCGCGCTCCGAACGGTCGGGCAGCAGCAGCACGTTGAGCCAGTAGTTGCTCCGACAATCCTTCGGCTCGGCGAAGTGGCGGTAGGGCCCCTCGTTGAAGAAGGCGGCGTACTTCCCGGCAATGGTGCGCTTGCTGGTGATGTAGCGCTCCAACTGTTCCATCTGCGCGAGCCCGATGGCCGCGTTCACGTTGGTGAGGCGGTAGTTGTAACCGAGCTCATCGTGGAAGAACTCCCAGCGGTGCGGCACCTTCGCCGTGGTGGTGACGTGCCGGATGCGCTTCGCGACGGCCTCGTCGTCCGTGATCACCATGCCACCACCACCGGTGGTGATGGTCTTGTTGCCGTTGAAGCTGAGCACGCCGATGCGCCCGAAGGTGCCCGCATGCCGGCCCTTGAAGAAGGAACCCATGGCCTCGGCGGAATCCTCGATGAGGGTGATGCCATGCTTCGCGCACAGCTCAACGAGCTCGTCCAACCGGGCCACGTGGCCGAAGAGGTGCACGGGCAGGCAGGCCCCGATGCGGCGGCCCGTGCCCTTATCGTACACGCCGTCCGCCCTGCGCTCCGTGCCGTTGGCGAGGTGGTCGGCGAGCTGGTCCAGGTCGAAGCCGAGATCGCGCCGGTCCGTGTCGATGAAGAAGGGATCGGCCTGGCAGTAGCGCACTGCGTTGGCCGTGGCCACGAAGGTGAGCGCGGGCATCAGCACCAGGTCGCCCGGCCGCACGCCCCCGGCCACCAGCGCCATGTGCAGGGCCGCCGTGCCGCTGGAGCAGGCCACGGCATGCTTCGCGCCGGTATGGTCCTTCACGGCCTGCTCGAAGCGCTCCACGAACTTGCCCACATAGGACACGAAGGTGGTGTCGATGCACTCGGCGAGGTAGGCCTTCTCGTTGCCCACGAACACCGGGGCATGCAGGGGAATGAAGCCCTCGGCACCGTAGATGCTGCGGATGAAGGCGGTGGCGTCCGTGGCGTTCACGAGAGGTCCGGCGTGGTGTTGTAGTGGATCGGCGCCGCGGGGTCGGCCACGTAGCCCTCGCGCAGCATGCGGTGGATCTCCTTCACGCTGCGCTCCACGTTGAAGACCTGCTGCACGTTCAACGCCTTGTGCAGCTTCGTGAAATCGACCTGGTAATCGCGCTTGTCACCGCCTTCGCGGAGGATCTCCACCTTCACGCCGGAGATCTCCTGCTGTACCAGCTCGGCGATGCGGATCTTCTGGTAGTTCTCGCCGGGGAAGCCGATGTTGAACACGTTGTTCCTCACCGTATCGAAGCGGTCCACCACCGTCATCATGATGCGCGCGAGGTCCAGCACGTGGATGTACGGGCGGTACGACTCGGGCAGGAAGATCTGCAGCAGCTTGTCGCGCCAGCCGGCCAGGGTGAAGTCGTTCACCGTAAGGTCGAAGCGCATGCGCGGTGAGGCCCCGTAGATCGTGGACAGGCGGCCGATCACCCAGTCCATGTCGGTCACCTCGTCCATCAGGTGGCGTTCCACGTTCACCTTGCTCTGGGCGTACAGCGAGAGCGGGTTCAGCGGGCTCTCCTCGGTGGCCAGGGTGTCGGCCACGCCATAGTTGGAGCAGGTGCTGAAGAAGATGAAGCCCTTCACCCCGGCCTTGCGCGCCAGGCCGATGAGCTGGATGGAGGCGTCCTCGTTCACGCGCTGGGTGAGCTCGGGGAAGAGCTTGCTGGCGGGATCGCCCACCACCGCCGCGGTGTGGATCACGAAGTCCACGCCCTTGAGCAGGGGCTCCATCAACGCCTTGTCGCCGATGTCGCCACGCACGAAGGTGTACTTCGGGTCGCTCAGGTGGATGGTGGGGATGCGGCGGTCGAACCAGAGCAGGTCCACAGCCGTTACGTCGTGGCCCCGTTGCAGGGCCTGGTTGGTCAGGACGGAACCGATGTAGCCCGCGCCGCCGGTGATGAGTATGCGCACGTTCCTTGCCTCAATGCTGGCGCACAAAAGTAACGTGCTCCCGGCAGCGCTCGGGGTCCTTCATCAGGACCACTTCGGCGGGGTTCCCCACCACCACCGCGAAGGCGGGCACGTCCTTGCGGACCACGGTGTTCGCCCCTATGACAGCGAAATCACCGATGGTGACACCCGGCAGGACCATCGCATTGGACCCGACCCAGACCCCGTCACCAATGGTCACCGCGCCCTTCTTCAGCGGCCGCAGGTGCTCCGGCCCGGTGGGGAAGTTCAGGTCGTGGGTCACCGCAAGGATGGTGACATTGTAGCCTATCGCGCACCACTTACCGATGCGCACGGGGGCCTCGCCGGTGCTCGCGATGCGTCCGCTGTTGAAGTAGGTATCGTTGCCGATGGTCAACCCGCGACCCTGGATGACCACATCACCCAAGGCCACGGACGATGACAGGCCGAATCGCCGGCGGATCCGGTAGGAACGGTAAGCGCGAAGTATGGAGAACAGGCCTGCCATCACGGCGAATGTACCGAAGTGGCTATTTTGAGATCATGTACCGCAGGCTTCTTGTATCGCTCCCGGCGCTGGTGGCATTCAACTTGAATGCCCAGAACTACGTCCCGAACTGGAGTTTCGAGGACCACGTGCAATGCCCTTCCCAATTCAACCAGATCCAACTGGCCACCGGCTGGAACAAGCACTTGCTGAACAACGTGGCGCCCCATCATGTGGACTATTTCCACACCTGCGGTTCGGGGGGATTCGAAGTGCCGGGTGGGTTCTGGGGGAACCAACTGCCATCGACAGGCCAGGCCCATGCCGCCATTTCCACCCGATCCCCCCTTGCCCCGGACTACCGCGAGAACATCTATGCGCAGTTGATCGAGCCCCTCACTCCAGGAGCGTTCTACACGATCAGCATGAAGGTCTCCCATACCGACCTGTCCGCGGGTGCGACGAACAACCTTGGCATCAAGCTCTCGACGACAACGGCCTTTCCCATCGACAACACCGACCATCTGCACGCGACCGCGATACTCGACGACCACGTGAACTGGGTCACACTGACGGCCAGTCTCTTCGCCGACAGCGCCTATGCTTATATCGCGGTGGGCAACTTCCACACCGATGCCAACACCACCGTGAGCACGGTATGCCCGAGCTGCCCTTACGTGCATAACGAGTATTACATCGACGACATCTGCATCCTCCCACATACGGACAATGGCGACCCGGTCTTCTGTGACATCGCCTACACGCCCTCCACGACCGGGTTCGAAGGCGAAGCGAAGCCCGAACTGACGCTGCTCACCAACCTGCTCGGACCTGGTGAGCAGATCGTCCGCATCCAAGGACTCCCCGGAGGCCCAACGGACCTTGTCCTCATGGATGCCATGGGCCGTACCGTGACACGCAGATCCTCGGTCGCAGGTCCGGCACTCGATTGGCCGATCGGCGACCTTGCCGCAGGTACGTACGTGCTGGCCGCGGTTCCGGCCAATGGCGAGGTCAGGACGGCAAGGCTGCTGATCGCACGCTGATCACCCCAACAGTCCCACCAGCTTCCCGGTGAGGACGGGCCTCGAATAGGCCGTGTACATCCCGGCCGCTTCGGGTAATCCGTTGAACAGGGCGCGGATGGCATCCACCGCGGCGGCCTCCGTGCCACGCGCGATGATGCGTTCGGGCCCGATCACACGCGCCACGTCGCCATCGCGCGGACCGATCGTGAGCAGGGGCCGGCCCACGCTCAGGTACTCGAAGAGCTTGCTCGTGAGGATGCCTTTGGCGTTGGCGGTGTCGTTGAGCAGCAACAGCAGCACGCGCGCCCGCTGCATGTGACGCATGGCCTCGGCATGGTCCACCGGACCGATGCGCTCCACCTTGTCGGACAGCCCGGCCTCGGCGATGCTGGACAGTGCGGAATGGTCGATGGCGCCCACGAACCGCAGCTTCAGCTTCGACGCGAACACCGGATCGCGCCGGCAGGCCTCGGCGAGGGCCCGCCACAGGCCCGGCGCGTTGCGCGTGGCCGTAAGCGAGCCCACGTGCACCAGGGAGAACACCTCGTCCGCTGGCTCGGGCGGTGCGGGCACATCGGCCGGGTCGTAGCCGTTGGTGATCACGTCCACATGCTTCGCGCCCAGGGCCTCCAGCTCCGCGGCCATGGTCCAGCCCACCGCGATGGTGCGGTCCGCCTCGGCCAGCACGGCGCGCTCCAGGCGCCGGTGCTTGCGGTCGGCCATGCCGGTGAGCTTCAGCTGCTGGTAGAAGTCGATGTTCGTCCAGGGATCGCGCCAGTCCGCGATCCACGGCAGGCCCAGCTCACGCTTGAGCGCGCGCCCGATGAGGTGCAGGCTGTGCGGCGGGCCCGTGGTTACCACAGCGTCCACCGGATGGTCCTTCAGGTAGGCCTTGAGGTGCCGGATGCTCGGCCGCACCCACCAGACCCGTGCATCGGGGATGAAGAGGTTGCTGCGCACCCACAGCGCCAGGTCCTCGCGCCAGCCCTGCTTCTTCTCCTCGCTGAGGAAGGCGGTGTGCACCTTGGCATCCCTGCCGCGGCCGGTGAGGCGCTTGTAGAACCCGTAGGGCTCGGTGATGGGCCGCTTCACGATCTCCGCCTCCGCGGGCACTTCGCGCTCGAGGGCCGGATCGGGCAGGATGACCTCGGGGTTCGAGGGGGTGTACACCACGGGCTGCCAGCCGTGCTGCGGCAGGTACTTGGTGAACTTGAGCCAGCGCTGCACTCCGGCCCCGCCATTGGGCGGCCAGTAGTACGTGATGATCAGCAGCCGCTTCATGCCGCGCCTTCCTTCCGGCGGCGCCACAGCTCCATGCCGAGCACGCCGAGGGCGAGCAGCAACACCACGATGGAGCCCGCCATGGTGATGCGGCCTCCCGTGGTGTAGGGCCTGCTCTCGATGCGGAACTCGATGGTGTGCTCACCAGAGGGCACGCGCAGACCGCGGAGCACATAGTTCACGCGGGCATGCTCCACCGGCTGGCCGTCCACGTAGGCGTGCCAGTCGGGGCCGTACCAGATCTCGCTGAACACCACCACGCCACCCCTGGCCGATCGCGCCTTGTAGGTCAGGTGGTCCGTGCGGTAGTCGGTGAGCGCGACGGTGGCGGTGCTGTCCGCTTCGACCGCACCCTCGCCGATCGCCGTGCGGAAACGCTCATCCACGAGCACGGTGGTGCGCGGGTCGATGGTGCGCAGGGCGGTGATCTCCTCGTCGGCGCTCTTCACCCAGCGCAGCTCGCGGGCGAACCAGGCCGCCCCGCAACCATGCGGGTTGCGCAGCGGCGGCTTGGACGGGTCGTAGATGAAGTAGCGCGTGTTGAGCATGTTGAAGCCGTTCATGCCCGCCATCACGGAATCGACCTCGCGCTGGGTGGTTCCACCCTGGAAGAGCGCCGCCATGCGGCCCAGCTCCGGGACCAGGTGGAACTCGATGAGCTCCTGGTAGCGCTTCAGCTTGGCCCCGTGGTAACCGCCGATGCTGCGGTGCAGGTAGCTCACCGTCGCGTCCTGGAAGGGGTCGCGCAGTTTCGCCACCCGGTAGCTCACGTGCCGGCGCAATGCACTGAAACGCAGCACGGCCTGTTCCGCCTCGTTCACCAGCGCGCCCTTCACCCCTGCAGCGGACTTGCGCTCCTTCACCTGCGCGAGCATGGCCTTGAACTCGGCCTCCACCGCCGGCGTGGCCTCGGCCTGGTAGATGGCCATGTCGGCCTTGTCCGGTGCGCGCTGCACGCGGGTCTCGTCCTTGCGCTCCCAGCGCAGGTAGCGCCCCTTTTCCTGTTCGTTGTTCACGTAGCGCTTGTCCACGGCCCATTGGTCCACGAGGATCAAGAGGCCCAGGCCCGCCAGCAGGGGCGAACGGCCGATCACACGACGGCCCGCAAGGAACACCAGCGCACCGGCGGCCAGCACGAACAGCAGGCTGCGCAGCACATCCGCCCGGAACACGTCCATGCGCAACGCCTTGAGGCCATCCACGTAGGCCGAGACCTGCGCGGCGGCCGGGCCACCGGCCTCGGCCTGTGCCACGAACCGGTCGCGCTCCTGCTCGCTGATGAAGTCGAACAACGTGCCGGGCATCGCGGCCATGGCGAGCAGCAGCAAGGCTAGCGCGCCGGCAGGCACCAGGAAGCTGCGCAGGCGCTCGGTGTCCCAACGCTCCTCCTTCAGCAGCTTGTCCAGGTACAGCACGGCCAGCACCGGGGCGCAGAGCTCCACGATCACCAGGATGATGGTGACCGCGCGGAACTTGTTGTAGCCGGGGATGTGATCGAGGAAGAAATCGGTGAGGGGCATGTAGTTGCTGCCCCAGGAGAGCGCGAGGGTCAGGAGCAGCCCGGCGAAGAGGGCGTAACCGAGGGTGTCGCGCCACAGGAAGATGCCCGCGAGCAGGTACGCGGCGAGCAGGGCGAAGGCCCCCACCGGGCTGGAGATGGCGAGCATCAGCGGCACCACCACCAGGGCGCCCAGCACCCACCAACGGCCATGGCCTTCGGCCCGTCCCAGCGCCAGCAGCATCAACAGCACCACCACCGCGCCCAGGTACACCGGGCCGCTGGTGAACATCTGGTCGCCCCAGTAGGCGTTCACATAGCCGCCGTCCTGGTACACCTTCAGGATGCTGTTGCGCAGGGCGGGGTCCTTGATGGCGTCGAGGTCCTCGCGTGTGCTGATCATCGAACGGCTGTCGCCGCCCTTGGCATTGGGCACCAGCAGGCTGAAGCTCTCCTGCTTGCCGTAGCTCCACTGCACGACATAATCACGGTCAAGCCCGCCGGTGGTGTTGGCCTGGGCCGAGCTGCCGTCGGCGTTGATGGTGAGCTCGCCCTTGCCGCGCGTGCTGAACGAGCCGTACTCGTAGGTGCTCCACAGCAGTCCGGCGTTGCACGCCAGGGCGAGCACCACGGCCACCAGCGCAAGGGCGCTGCCCTGCAGGAAGCGCGGCAGCTGCTTCTCCTGCACGCTGCGCCACGCCTCGGCGAGCACGAAGAGCAGCATGAGCATGCCGAGGTAGTAGGTGACCTGCACGTGGTTCATGCTCACCTCCAGGGCCATGAAGAGCGCGAACACCGCGAAGCCCACCCACACGCGCCCCCTGTACAGCAGGTACAGGCCGCCGAGCACCGCGGGCATGTAGCCCACCGCGTTGGCCTTGCTGTTGTGCCCGGCCTCCAGGATCACGAAGAAGTAGGAGCTGAAGGCGAAGGCGAGGCTGCCCACGATGGCCAGCCAGGGGTCCACCCGCAGGCACATCAGCAGGATGTACATGCCGATGAGGTAGAGGAAGAGGAAGCCCGCCGGCAGGGGCAGGAACCCGTGGAAAAGCCGGTCGACCCACCGCAGCACGTTGCCTTCCCAGATCACGCTGATCTGGTAGGCGGGCATGCCGCTGAACATGCTGTTGGTCCAGAGCGGCTCGGTGCCATAGCTGTCGCGGAACTCCACGATCTCCTGGGCCATGCCCTGCCACTGCTTGATGTCGCCCTGGGACAGGTTGTACCCTTCGAGCACGGGGCTGAAGTAGGCGAGGCTGAGGGTGACGAACAGGGCGATGGCCGCGCCCACGGGCAGCAGCTTCTTCAGGTCGATCATGCGCGGTGCGGATTCAACGGATCTCTTCGAAGTCAGCGTCCACAATGGAGCCGGGGGTGCTTCCGGGGCGGCCGGAACGGTCGGCCTTCTCGATGCGCACCTCGCCCTTGGAACGCGGGTCGGGCGGGGCGTGGTGGTAGGCGCCCGAGCGGCGCTCGGCCTGCACGCGGGCGATGATGCGGAGCACCTGCCACACGATCACCAGCACGAGGATCGCGCGCAGGGTACCCATGGCGGAAAGCAGCACCATGGCGGCGAAGGTAGGCGGCCCCGCCCAAGCCTGCGCCCACCCCGCGCCGTTGCCGTACCTTCGCGGCATCTTTCCGGGCCCCCGGGCCCTCCCCTTCCCCCCGACCATGTCCGATTTCCAATCGCTCGGCCTCCGGGCAGAGCTGCTGCACGCCCTCAACGACCTGGGCTTCACCACCCCCACCCCCGTGCAGGAACGGGCCATCCCCGTGCTGCTCACCAGCCCCAACGACCAGGTGGTGCTGGCCCAGACCGGCACCGGCAAGACCGCCGCTTTCGGCCTGCCGCTGCTGGAGGACATCGACCCGCAGGAGCGGGCGGTGCAGGCCTTGGTGCTCGCCCCCACCCGCGAGCTCTGCGTGCAGATCACCGGCGACCTGGAGCGCTTCAGCACCCAGCTCAAGGGGGTGAAGCCCGTGGCCGTGTACGGTGGCGCCAGCATCCGCGAGCAGATCCGCACCATCCAGCGCGGCGCCAACATCGTGGTGGCCACCCCCGGCCGCCTGCTCGACCTGCTCGGCCGCGAGGCCCTCGACCTGTCGCGCGTGCGCATCGTGGTGCTCGATGAGGCCGACGAGATGCTCAACATGGGCTTCCAGGAGGACCTCACGGACATCCTGCAGACCACGCCCCCGGACAAGCGCACCTGGCTGTTCAGTGCCACCATGGGCAGCGAGGTGCGGAGCATCGCCAAGCGCTACATGCGCGAGAGCGAGGAGCTTCAGATCGGCGAACGCAACGTCACCGCGGCCGCCATCCTCCACCAGTACTGCGTGGTGCACGCCCGCGACCGCTATGCCGCGCTGAAGCGCTTCGTGGACGCCGACCCGGACCTGTTCGCCATCGTGTTCTGCCGTACGAAGCACGAAACGCAGGAGCTGGCCACCCAGCTCGTGAAGGACGGCTACGTGGCCGACGCCATCCACGGCGACCTGAGCCAGGCCCAGCGCGACCACGTGATGGGCCGTTACCGCGCCCGCACGCTCCAGCTGCTCATCGCCACCGACGTGGCCGCACGCGGCATCGACGTGAACGATGTGACGCACGTGATCCACTACGACCTGCCGGCCGAGCCTGAGAGCTACACCCACCGCAGCGGGCGCACCGCGCGCGCAGGCCGCTCCGGCATCTCCCTCAGTATCCTCGGCCTGCGCGACGTGGGCAAGGTGCGCCAGCTCGAGCGCATGCTGAAGACCCACTTCACCTACGTGCGCGTACCGGGCGGTGGCGACATCGGCAAGGCGCAGCTCAAGTCCTTCCTCCACCGCATCAAGGGCGCCGACGTGGACCACGAGGCCCTCGCCGACCTGCTGCCCATGGCCCAGGAGGAGCTCAAGGAGCTCGACCGTGAGGAGCTGCTGCAGCGCTTCATGAGCGTGACCTTCGCGCGCATCCTCGACCAGTTCCGCGAAGCCTTCGACCTCAACGTGGACATGAGCCAGAAGGACCATTCCGCCCGCGCGGAGCGGCCCAGCTCCCGCGAGCGCTTCAGCACCGGCCGCCAGCTGTTCATCAACCTCGGCAGCGCCGACGGGCTCGACAAGGGACGCATGCTGGGCTATGTGTGCGGCATCTCGGGCATCAGCGGCGAGCACATCGGCCGCATGCTCATCAAGGACGTGTACTCGTTCATCGACATTGAGCCGGCCTACTTCGAGCAGGTGTTCGAGGCCTTCAAGGGCGCCAACTACCGCGGCCGCAAGGTGCGTGTGGACGAGGCGCAGGGTCCGCAGGGACGGGGCGGTGACCAGCCCCGCGGCGAACAGGCCGGGCCGCGCAAGCCGTACGTCGACCGGAAGCCCTTCGGTGACAAGAAGCCCTTCGGGCCGAAGAAGTTCACCAAGAAGCGCTACTGAGCCCCGGGGCTCGGCGTGGCGATCGCCTCGTTCATGCCGCGCTTCAGGTCCTCGATGGTGCGCTGTGGCACGCGGGTGAGGTCCAGCACCATCATCCCGTCCAACGCATCGTTGAACCGCGGGTCGCTGTTGAAGCCCACGATGCGGGCGTTGAGCAGCAGGTACTTCTTCAGCAGCACGGGCACGGTGCCGCCGCTGGGCTCGATGTCGGCGATCAGCCGGTCGAGCTTCTTCAGGTCCTCGCCACTGGCGGCCACCAAGGCCTCGCTGTCGGCCTGCTCGTGACGGATGTCGAAGCGGTTGCGCGGATGCACGCTGCGCGCGAGGTCGTGGTCGTAGTGGTGCTGCTTCACGAACTCGATGATGAGCCCGCGTGACAGGCGCGTGTACGACCCGCTGATGCTCACCGGACCGATGAGGTAGCGGTGGTCGGGGTGGTTGAGGATGTGGATCAGCAGGCCGCGCCACAGCAGGTACAGCGGCAGCCGGTGGCGCTGGTAATCCTGCGGGATGAAGCTGCGCCCCAGCTCGAAGCTGCTGCCGAGGATGCGCTCCATCGGCTTGTCCATGCGGAACAGCGTGTGCGTGTAGAAGCCCCGCTTGCCATAGCGCTCCATGATCCGGGTCCCATCGCCGATGCGGTAGGCGCCGGCCAGCCGCTCCTTCTCGCGGTCCCAGAGGAAGAGGTGGTCGTAATAGAGGTCGAACTCGTCGAGGTCGATGCGCTTGTTGGTGCCCTCGCCCACGGCGCGGAAGGTGATCTCGCGCTCGCGCCCGATCTCGCGCAGCAGCAGGGGGATGCGGTCGCTCGGGGCCAGGTACAGGTCGAACTCGGCCTGTGAGCTGAGCTTGAGGTCGCCCAGGCCCGCCACCTCGCGCATGAGGGCGCTGTGTTCCACGGGGTCCACCACGCGCTTCGGCCGACGCGGGAAACGCAGTGGACGGAACTGCTCCCGCTTCACCTGGACACCGCTGCCCAGGGCGTAGGTCTTGGCGCGGAGGTACCGGCCCAGCTGCTCCACGCTGCCGAACGCGGCGATGTCCTTGGCGGCGATGGGCTTGCCGATGCGCAACCGCACATGCTTGCCCCGCATCCGCAACATCTCGTGCGGCAGCTGCAGCGTGCGCAGGTTCGGATGGATCATGCCCAGCATCTGGAAAATGCGGCTGTTGGCCCCGTCGAACCAGATGGGGACCACCGGCACGTTGGCGTGCTTGATGAGCTTGATGACCGGCGCCTTCCACCGGGGGTCGGCCACGGCCTTCAGCTCAGTGCGGTAGCTGCTCACTTCGCCCGCCGGGAAGATCCCCAGGGCCCCGCCCTTCGCCACGTGCTCCAGCGCCTGCCGCATGCCCTGGAAGCTGCTGCGGGCGGTGAGCTGCTCGAAGGGGTTCACGCCGATGAAGCGGTCCTTCAGCGGCTCGAGCTGCTGCAGCATGAAGTTGGCCATCACCTTCACATCGCTCCGCGTGCGGTCGAGCACGTGCATCAACGCAAGCCCGTCGATGGCGCCATAGGGATGGTTCGCCACGAAGACCACACCGCCCTCCTTGGGCACATGGGCCAGGTCCTCGGCATCCACATCGATGGCCAGCTCCAGGTGGTCGAAGAGGGCCTGGATGAAGTCGCCGCCGGGCTTGTGGTCCACCTCGTTGTAGAAGCGTTCGAGCCGGTTCAGCCCGCTCACCTCGGCCAGCAGCGCGATGCGGGGATCGCCCGGCCGCATGTGGCTCGCCTTCGCCAGTTCGGCGGGGTGCATGAGCTTCTTTTCGGGGCCGGCCATGGCGATGTGCTCAAATGTACACGCGGCAGGGCGCCGGGCGGGGCTCAGGGCTCCAGGGTGCCCACCACCTCGGGCTCAAGCACCTCTCCTCCGGGATAGGTCCGGGTGTAGTCGAGGTTGATCCACCGCTGGCCCGCCTCGTCGGTGTGGTAGTAAAGCGTGGCGTGCGCGGCCTGCTCGGGGAAGAGCCTGGTGCGGATCAACCAGGCCGCGTGCTCCATGCCGTGGGCATCGCCCACGTGGAGCTCAGGATAGATGTGGCCCGTGGAGCGCACAAGGCGCACCCGCCCGCCGATGGCCTTGATGCAGGCCGCCATGAGCACGGCATGGTCGTCGCAATCGCCGGCAAGCAGCACCGCGCTCTCGCTGGCCTTGGCGAAGTACTCCCCCCCTTTCACATCGTTCACATAGCGCCACCGTGAATTGATCTCACGGAAGACCGAGAAGCACTGGATGAGGGTGGGATCGTCCTGCTTCTGGGCCAGCTCGTTGAAGTGGGCCGTGGCGGCGGCCACCGCGAAGCTGCGCAGTGCCGGGTCGCCATGATCGATGCGCGCCTGGAGGAGGTCGGCATCGGCGAACGGACGGAGCCCCCGGGTCACCGGCAGGGCATGGGTACTCTCCTTGAGCGAATGCAGGAACACCCCGTAGTCCCGGTAAAGGTCCCGGAAGCCGTAGCCGCCCGTGAGACCGGTGACGGTGAGGGTGGCCACGCCCAGCACCAGCAGCGCGTACACCAGCACCTGAAAGCGCCGCACCAGCACGATCAGCGCCACCAGCACAAGGCCGAAGACCAGCACCTGGTCGATACGCACGCCGTTCCCCACGGGCACGATGATCACCGGGGTGAAGGGGTACAGGATCAGGAAGAGCGGAAGGGCCAACAGTAGGGCAACGAGGTAGATGAGCACCCCGTGCACCAGGCCACTGGAGCCCTCGTCGGTATCGGTCGTTGCCGTGCCCATGCGGTGCTGCTCACATGGACCATGCCGGAACGGACGGCCCATCCCGGTGGTCGATCGGCACGAAGGTCGGCACCCGCCTTCGTTCCGCGCTCGTCGGCGCCCCGCCACCCTTCATGGCCTGTTAGAACCTTTTAAGGATCATGGGGTTGCATGGTCCGGGTCAAAGGATAGTTTTGCGCGCGCCGTGAAAAAGACCGCCCTCCTTTCCGCATGCCTCCTGGCCCTCTGGCCGGGCATGCGTGTGTGCGCCCAGGAGCAGGCGGACTCGCTGGCGATCGGCGGTGCCGAAGAGCTCGCCCCTTACGAGGAGGTGGAGGAGGAGATCGCGGCCGACGAGCACGAGGCCTCGCCGGTGTTGCGCTCCATCGACGACCGCACCGACTCCCTGGCCCTGATCCCGGGCTATGCGCTGTACGGAGGCTGGAACACCGGCACCATTTTCGAGCGGTCCACCATGGCGGCGAAGATCACCGACACGGTGAACATCCGCCTGACGCACGCCGCGTGCGACCATACCATGCCCGTTTGCGGCGAGCTCACCTCGCCCTTCGGTCCCCGGCGCGGCCGGATGCACTACGGCATCGACCTGGAGCTCGACCAGGGCGACCCCGTGGTGGCCGCCTTCGAGGGGATGGTCCGCGTATCGCGCTACAACCGTACGTTCGGCAACGTGGTGGTGGTGCGCCACAGCAATGGCCTGGAGACGCTCTACGCCCACCTGAGCCAGCGGAGCGTGGAAGTGGGCGACCACGTGGAGGCAGGCACGCTCCTGGGGCTCGGCGGCAATACGGGCCGCTCGTTCGGAGACCACCTCCACTTCGAAGTGCGCTACCTCGACCAGCCGATCGACCCGCAGCTCATCTTCGATGTGACCGAGGGGGAACTGCGCGTAAAGGACCTGACCCTCGACCGCAAGTTCTTCGCCGATCTGGAAAGGACGCGCGCCGCGGCCGCTGCGAGCGGCAAGCGCTACCACACAGTGCGCAAAGGCGATACCCTTTCCGCGATCGCTCGCCGCAACCGCACCACGGTCAGCCGGCTGTGCAAGCTGAACCGGATCAGCACGCGCTCCAAGCTGCGCATCGGCCAGCGGATCCGCGTATCCTGAACACTTCCCTTGCGCAGGCCTAGGCCCGATCGAGCATCCGGCCGATGCTCTCGATGAACGCCTGGTTGTACTCCGGCGACAACAGCAGGTCCTCGCCCGACCGCAGCCGCAGCAGCACCAGGTCGTTCTTCGCGTTGGGCATCGTGTCCGCCAGCTGGCGGCCGATGCCGAAGGTGAAACTGCGCAGCCCGATGTCAACGGTGCAGAAGCGGATGAAGCCCTTCTCCCGGGCCTTGGCCTCGGCCTTCGACAATCCCTTTTCCACGGCGACGGCGAGCTTCTCCCGGATGTAGTTCCGTGCTGCGGCCCGGTCCAGGAGGCTCGCATCGCGGATCTCCGAGCGCTCAATGGCCTGGTCCTCCTTGCGGAGGTGGAGCCTCAAGGTGCTCCCATCGATGGAATAGTTGGCATCGGCCGCGCGGTCCTGGAAGTAGTTCACCACGAACCCCACCGCCACCACCGCGCCCAGCACCAGCAACAGGGACCACTGCCCGGACCGTGCGGCGATCACCACGCCGAGCAGCATGAGGATCAACGCGCTCACCGCCCAGATGGTGGTGTTGTGCCACTGGCGGCGTGTATGGAACTCCTTGCGGGGCATGGCGTCGCGAAGATACCGGCCTTGGGAAGGGCCGTAAAGAAGCGAAGCGGCATTCGCCGCTTCGCTGTACCGGAGAAGGGACTCGAACCCTTACAACCTTACGGTCACACGCCCCTGAAACGTGCGCGTCTACCAATTCCGCCACTCCGGTGAGTGGCCCACCTTGCGGATGGGGCCGCAAATATAGTGCTCCGGACGGACCATGCAACGCATTTCATAGGTGCAGGCGAACCTTGGCGCCCGCAAGCCTGGCCTCTCCGCCACCTAGGGATACCGGCCAGTGCATCGGAACGGTGCCAGGCAGCCGCCATGCCCGCGGAAGTTGGTGATGCGAAGGGGCCGAAAGCACGAAACCCCCACCAGGCGAAGCCTTGGCAGGGGAATCGTGACTCTTCAGATTGACCTTTGAACTACTTGGACAGGCAGTTGAACGGTGGCAAAGGGGGACAAGGTTTCAGCGAGCACGCATTTTTTCCACCATCACGACCGCAAGCCCTGAACACCAGCGGGTTGCACCCACAAAAAAAAGGAAGGCGACCCGTGACCGGGCCGCCTTCCTAGGGCATTCCACAGGGTGGTCAGTTCTCGTCGGGCAGGAAGCTGAACTTCTCGCCGTACTCGAGCATCTGACCCAGGAAATCGGTCGGGTACTCGATGCGGATGTCCGTGATCTCACCCTTGGCGTCCATCACGGGCACCAGGCGCGGTTGGATGAAACCGGCGTAAGGAGCCGTCTTGATCTTCTTGGCGCGCTCCAGCACCTGTGCGTGCAGGGCCGGGTCCACCTTCACGCCGTAGGTCTCCACGAGGGCCTTGCCCGCCTCGTAGTCGCCCTGGCTCTTGATGCGCTGCACCTCGCGGAGCAGCTCACCGAAGAGCTCGCGGAGCTTGTCGTAGTCGCGGATGTCGTAGTAGGTCTCCCCGTTGCGCTCCACCTTCACGATCACGCCGTCCTTCATGCCCTTCTCGAAGCACCAAGCGCTCACCCAGTGGCGGTTGCGCATGTGGGCCTCCTCGATGTCGGCACCGGGCTTGAGGCGGCGCAGCTGCACCAGCAGGCCGTTGCGGATGTAGGAGTCGTACTCGGCCTTGCCCACCTCCAGCGAGGGCATCACCCCGATCTCCACCATGTGCGGGTCCATCATGTAGTAGAGGGCCACCAGGTCGGCGCGGCCCTCCTCCAGGGTGCTCGCATAGTTCTTCAAGGTGATGTCCGTGCCGCTCACCCCGGGCTCGAGCTGACCACTAGCATGTCCGATGACCTCGTGCAGGGCGGTGTGCAGCTTGCCCGCGAGCGCGCCGTGCTTCACCGCGAGCTCCACCTCCTCAGGGTCGTGGCAGAAGACCTCCAGGGAGCCCTTGCCGCCGCTCTTGTCGTAGGCGTCGGAGATATTGCCCAGGCTTACGCTCTTGCTGCCGACCGAGCGGCGGATCCAATCGGCATTGGGCAGGTTCACGCCGATCGGGGTGCTGGGCGCCGCGTCACCGGCCTCGCCCACCGTATTGATGAAGCGGTAGGTGATGCCGACCACCTTTTCCTTCTTGTGCTGGTCCATGAGGGGAGAGTGGTCCTCGAACCATTGGGCGTTCTCCTGGATGGCGCGCATGTTCTTCGTGGCCACCGGATCGATCACCTCCACGCACGACTCGTAGCTGCCCTTCTTGCCCAGCGGGTCGTTGTACACTTCCACGAAGCCCTGGATCAGGTCCACGGTGGAGGCGCTGTCCTTCACCCACTCGATGTTGAACTTGTCCCACGTACGCAGGTCGCCGGTGCGGTAGAACTCGATGAGGAGCCCGAGCACACGGGCCTGTTGGGGATTCTCGGCCACGCCCTGGGCCTTCTCCAGCCACATCACCATCTGCTCCAGCGCAGGGCCGTACATGCCGCCCACCTTCCACACCTTCTCCTGGAGCTTGCCGTCGGCACCACGCACGACCTTGCTGTTGATGCCGTAGCTCAGGGGCGTGGTGTCACCCTTCACCTCCATGGCCGCATAGAAGGCCTCCACCTCCTTCTGGTTCACGTCCTCGCCATAGAAGTTGACCGCGCTGGAAAGCACAAGGTCCTTCGTGGGGTCGAGGTTCACCTTCTTGGCGTCGAAGGCCGGATCGAAGAGCACATCGACCACCTCCTTGCCGAGGCTGGCGCCGCTGGCGGTGAGCAGGGAGTCGAGCCAGCTGCGCCGGCAGCCGGGGATGAACTTCTCCATGCCGTAGTGGTGATGGATGCCATTGCTGAAGAAGACCTCCTTGGCATAGAGCTCGAAGGCGGCCCACTGGTCGCCGCTGCGCTCACCCTTGTAGTTGCGGAGCACGGCCTCCAGCGCCCGGCGCACCTTCAGGTTGTGCCGGTAGTTCTGGTCCCACATGATGTCGCGACCGCTGAGGCCTGCCATGGTGAGGTAGTACGCGAGCTTCTTCTGCTGCAGGCTCAGCTGCTCCCAGCCGGGCACCTGGTACCGCAGCACGCGGGCATCGCCGAACTGGTCGACCTCCCACTGGAAGGAGTCGGCCGCGGCCGTATCGGCGCCTTGGTCGTTGGCACCGTGTTCATCATTCCCCCCGCAGGCCGCGAACAGCGGCAGCAGGAGCAGGGCGATAAGGGCTTTCTTCATGGCGTGTGGGTCCGCCCTCGGCGGAGCGGCCGCGAAGATAGCCCCGCCACGCCAGCCGCAGGGTCAGTCCCCGGCCTTGGCCTTGCGGGCGTTGATGGTCATCTGCGCCCGCGCCTCCTCCACCACCTTCTTCATGCGGTGGTACGCGGCCAGCTGCTTGTTGTAGCGCTTCAGGTCCGCATGGCTCAGGGTGTCCACGTGCAGCAGGTCCATCTTGTCCGCCAGATCATGCAGCTTCACGCGGATGGCCAGCGGGTCCTGCATCACCCGGTCGATGTACTGGTCGTAGTCCTCCTCGGCCCGACGGCTGATGTGCTCCAAGGCCTTGAGCACGCGGGGGGGGAAATCCTTCTTGGCCAGGTCCTCCAGGGTGAGCGTGCTGCGCTCGAGCACATCGTGCAGGGCGCCCAGCACCTGTTCCTCCTTGTCGTGCCCGCGCATCATCACGCGCATCACGTGCAGCACGTAAGGCTTGTTGAAGCGGTCGACCTGGCCCTTGTGCACCTTGGCCGCCAGGCGGATGGCTCGTTCAAGCAGGTCGTCCATCGCGCTTACTTCTTCACGGCGATCCGCATGTCGAGGGCCTGCGGGTCCTTCATGATCACGGACCAGTCGGTGCTGAGCTTCACCTGGCGGGCCGAAGGGTCCTCGCGCAGCACGCCTTCGGCGATGCCCACCTCCCCGATGTCCTCGGCGAAGGTGTAGCTGAACTTGTACTGCATGGTCTTGAGGATGCCGGAGACGTCGGTGCTATCGCCCTCTTCCCCGCTGGCCATGTCGCCACCCAGCTCCTCCGCGAACCGGTTCGTGTGGCGCACAAGCGTATTGCCCTCCCAGTTGAAGAAGCCCTGCTGCTGGCCCGTGCTGTCGGGCATGAGCACGTTCAAGGCCTCGTTCAAGGCGTTGATGTCGGCGAAACGGAAGCTCAGGCGCTGGACGAACCCGTCCTTCTCCTCCTTCACCTTCACCTTCGAGATGCCCTTGATGGCCTTCAGTCGGGCCGACTCCTCCTTCATGTCCATCTCGCCCATGCCGTCGGTGGAGCTCTTCCCATCGGACAGGCCTTCCATCGACTTCATCAGGTCCGCGAACGCGCTGAGATCGATGACGTACTCCATGGTTCCGCTCCCATCCTTCTTGAAGGTGTAGTTCTCCTCGATCGTGAGGCAACTGCTCAGCAGCGCAGCGGCAGCGACCAGGGCAAAAAGCGCACGCAGACGTGTCATGGACATGGGTTCGTCCGGCCAAGGTACGAGCAATGCCCGGCCGCACGGTCCCGTAAACGAAAGGCCCTCCGGGGGGAGGGCCTTTCAAATGCTAGCGTGGCTCGCATCAGCGCACCAGCGGCAGGCGAACGGTTCGTTGGGCATCGCCGCTGACGAGACGGAGCAGGTACACACCGGTGGGCAATCGCTGACCATCGATGGTCATGCGCCCCATGGTGCCTTGTGCACGGTCCTGGGCGACCACCCTGCCAGCGGCGTCCAGCAGGTCCACCTGCACGCCGGAGGCCTCGAGGCCCTGCCATTGCACCACGAACTGGCCACCCTCGGTCCAGGCGAGCACGCCATCGGTGCTGAGCTCGGTGACACCCGTGGAGGTGCTCACCGCGATCACCTCGGTGTGCTGGGCCACGCAATCGCCCTCCTCAACGGTCAGCGTCACGTTGAACAGACCAGGCAGTGTGAACAGGTGCGTAGGCTCCGCATCGTTCGAGGTCTGTCCGTCGCCGAAGTCCCAGGTGTAGAACGCGCCGGAGGTGCTGGCGTTGAAGAACTCCACCTGCTCGTTGACCAGCACCGTGGTGGCGCTGGGCGTGAAGGTCGCGACCGGGCCCGCGCCGGCGAACACCACAGCGGCAGGCATGTTGTAGGCACAGCCATTGGCATCAGTAAGGGCAAGCGTGTAGCTGCCGGCGGGCACGTTCACCAGGTCCTCGCCGAGATCGCCATTGGACCAGGCGTAGGTGTACGGCGCGGTGCCACCCTGCACATCCACGTTCACGCCGCCATCGGCCGAGGCGGCACAGGTGGCCCCCGTAGCGGTGGCCGCAGCAGCGAGCGGCAGCGGGCTGTCCACCACCACCGCGGCCGAGATGGCGCCGCAGCTGGATGATCCGTTCACCGCGACCTGGTAGGAGCCCGGGGCGAGGTTGCCGAACACATGGCTGCCGGTGGCGCCCAGTTCCTGGGCAAGCACGGTACCGAAGGCATCGGCCAGCACGTAATCCCAAGGACCGGTACCGGTGCCAGCGACAGTGATGGCGCCATCGTTCGCGCCAGCACAGGTGAGCGCCGTGGCCTCGCGGCTCGCGGCCACGGACACATGCAGCACGAAGCGCGCAGGCGTCACCGGATCGGCCGCGTTCATCGAGAACGTGTACACCGCCCCTTCGCTGAGGTTGGTGCTGATTCCCGTCTGAAGGTCCTCAAGCACCAGGCAGGCCGTGCCGGCCAGTTCGCCGAGGTCGCTGCTGGTGATCGCGAAGTCGCCGTCCACCTGCACATCCACCTCCACGGGGATGTCGTACGTGCTGGTGAGCGTCCCATAGGCGTTGATGGTCATGGGGTCGCCGTTGGTGGAGAGCGTGGCGATGGACACGGCCTCGGGGTGCACGAAGGGGAACTTGGCGATGTCGCTGGCGCCCGTGGCGGGGTCGCCGCTGATGAAGTGCACGATGGCCTCGTCCACGAAGTCATTGGCCGTGTTGTTCAAGCGCAGGCGCACTTTAGGGCGGTCGTCCACCTGCTGGCTGAAGATGCCGCCGGCACTGGGCTCAAGCACCTTGGCCGACTCGGAGACCGTGGTGGTCAGGGCGGCGCCCGTCGCGTGCAGCCAGAAGGCCTGGCTGCTCTGGATGTTGCCGTTGGTGCCGAGCGTACCCAGGCTGTTGGTCTCGTCCCACACGGCGTTGGTGCCCGCTCCCGGCTTGTAGATGTAGTAGAAGTTGTCCACGTCGGCACCCAGGGAGATCAGGCTGAAGTCGATGGGCGACGGCAGCGGGTTGCCCACGAGGTTCAACCCGTCGACCGCGGCATTGCCGGTGTTGGTCCAGGTCATGGGCAGCGTGAAGGGCGTGGCGGCCACGGTGGGGGCGCCGATCATGTCGATCGTGAACGGTGTAGTGCCACCGAGCGTGGTGCCGCTGTAGGCCGCGAAGCCCTGGCCCACCGTGATGGCGTCGGTGATGTTACCGATGCCGATGAGCCCATCGCTCGACAGCGCGCCGGTGTTGGTCTCGTCGTACTCGCGGATGCTCGGCCACAGCACGTTGTTCACGTAGAAGGGCGGGTAGTTCGACCCCGGGAAGCCGGCCGTGAAGAAGTCATCCTTCCACGAGTTGAAGTCGAGGCCGGAGACCGGGCTGGCCAGCAGGCGCCAGTCGGTGACCCCACCAGGGATATAGCGCTGCATGGTGATGTTGCCGGTGTAGGAGCCGTCAACGCCCACAGGACCCAGGCGCGCGGTACCGCTGGTATTGCTCACCAGTACCACCGCATTGCCATTGGCGTTGAAATCGCCGCTGTCCACCTGCAGGGTCCCGGTGATGTTGAGCGTGTTGAAGCCCAGCGTCACATCTCCACCGTCCACCGTAAGGTCGTTCACCGCGAGGGTGCCGGTGATGCCACCAAGGGTTCCCGCGGCGGAGAAGAGCAGCTTGATGTGGTCGTTCGCCGCCACAAGACCGCCATCCGCGGTGCACTCGGTGCCGTTCACGCCCAGGGTGGTCGTGCCGCCCAGGGTCATCGAACTGCCGGTCTCAAGCACCAGGTCGCGCACATCGAAGTTGGCGCCCGTGGTGGTGACCACGTGCCCGCTCTGCACCACCATGCTCGCGTTCTTGTTGAAGGTCACCGCGGCCGGCGCGGGGCTGCCCGTGCGCGAGGTGCTCCAGGTGGCCGAAGCCTCACTGCCCGAAGCACGGCTGAAGTAGATCGGCTGGCACAGGGTGCCGGTGATCTGCACGTCCTCGATGTTCCAGATCTCAGCGGCATTGTTGTTCAACGCCACCACGCGCAGGGCCACGCTCGTCGGGTTCCCCGGAACGCTGATCTGCACGGTGCTGTAGCCGTCCGTGGTCCGGTCACCACCACCGGCCGGAGCAAAGGATGCCGGAGTGCCCGCGGTGCCTGAAGCGACGCCCGTGCCGGTCGCATACCCCCAGCGCGCATTGGTGTTGCCTGCCACGGTGATATCGGGGGTCACCGGGAACCCACCGCCGTTGATGTTCACGAAGAAGCGGACATCATCACTTCCATCCGCACCGTTGGTCCCGCTGGTCGAGGTGGAGCTGAGCCGCGCGGTGATCACCACGTTGCTCCAGTCCAAGGTGGATACCGCCGTGAGATCGAGCGTGGCGGTGCCGTTGATCACCTGCCAGGATGCCGGAGCGCTCAGCACGCGCTGGCTGGCCGGGAAGTCGCTTCCCCCGGTGTTCGAGCTGATCGCTCCCGCACCCGCGGTCACCACCCAGCCGTCCACGCCGCCGTTGTCGAAGTTCTGCACGAAGGAGGCGGCCTCCGTCTCATTGTCGGTGATGGTGAGCGTATGGGTGGAGGGGCTGCCGATGCTGGAGTTGTTGCCTCCGGCCACGTTCTGCAACTGGAAGCCCAGGGTGGCGTCGCCATCGCACGCGCCGTTGTCGCTGATGGTGATGGTCGCGCTCTGGTTCGCCAGGCTGCCGCCGGGGAAGCTGAGGGTCTGCGTGGTGTAGTTGTCGATGCGTGCCGCCGGACCGGAGGTCAGCGCCAGGTCGACCGTGGTGGGGATCACCGGGTCCGGATTCACGATGGAGGCCGTCACCGTGGTGGTGCCGGCATCCTCGCTGGCCGAGCTGCTGCTGGCGGTGAGGCGCACCATGGTGTATGCCTGAGCCGTGATCACGATGTCATCGAGGGCGAACTCATCACGGCTGCCGGCACCGCCCACATCCGCACCGCTCCAGCGGATGTAGAACGAGGCGCCATTGGGGATGAAGAGGCCGGTGATGGTGGTGGAACGCGGCTGCTGCACCCAGGCGGCGCCACCGGGTCCCACGGGCGAGACCACATCGAGCGCGCCCACGGCGGTGTACGATGCGTTGTCGGAGGAGTAGCTGAAGTTGAAGGAGCTCGAACGGCCTTGGTCGTCGCGGTAGTACGCGTTGTACGACACCGCGATCTGGGTGAGCGTGCTGCCGGTGTTGTTCACCATGCGCAGGGTCATGGTACCGGGCGCCCAATCGGCGCCACCGGGCTGGATACCGAACGCGTTGCCCGTGATGCCGGCACCGGTGAAGGAGTAGATGCCCCCGGTGGTGACGGCCACGGCCGATGCGCCCCGGCGGTAATCGGTGCCCGAGGTGATCCGGGTGCCTCCGAAGGCCAGGTCGCCATCGCTCCAGCCGGTGATGGCCCACGCATCGGAATCGAGGCGACCGGCTGTGGGCGCGGGCTGGAACCCGGTCCCATTGAACGCACCGTTGGCCACACCGGCCACCGTGCCATCGAAGTTCACGGTGTAGGCGGTGTTGGGCGCTACGATGTTCAACTGGGCGCTCACGGGCACCCCTGCCAGCCAGAAGGCCGCAGCGGCCGCCACCATTCCCTTGGCGCAAAACGAAGCGTATCGACGTTCCATGTCGTTCATAGAGTTATGACACCGCGATGGGCACAGGTCACCCTTACCCGCGGGCGCTCAAAACTAACCACCTCCCCCTTGCGCAAGCGCTCGGAGGCTCAGGAAGTTTCCCACAGTCCAAGGTGGCCTCAGAGGGGCAACCTGCCCTGCTGCTCCATGGCGAGCCGCAGGTGACCCACCTCCTTGCGCAGCTCCACCACGCTCTTGGCCAGCTCATCCCGGCTCAGGTTCGGCTCGGGAAGCTCACTGCTGATGAAATGCACGAACTTCCACACCTCCAGTACGTTGCCCACAGGGACCTCGTAGGGCGCGTACAGCGGATTGGTGCTGCACAGCAGCAGCGTGCCCTTGTCCTTCAGCTGGTTGTACACCACCTTGAACACGATGCCATCGTCCTTGGTCACCACGATGTAGGGCTGGCCGTCGCGCAGGGTCTGCCAGTTCTGCACGTACTCACCGGTGACCCAGGACCCATCGGCCACCGGGGGCATGCTGTCGCCGCTGATCTGGAAGGTGCGGTACTTGCGGTCGCGCGCCAGGAAGGGCATCTGGAAAGTGGGCAGGATGCTGATGTACTCCGGGTCGGCATAGCCCAGCGCATAGCCGGCCTTGGCCTTCTCGGGCACCAGCTCCACGTTCTCGCGGTCCTCCCGGTCCACCGTGGTGGCCAGCACGCGCAGGCGCCGGCCGCTGAGGTCGATGTCGCCGCCCCGCTCCAGGATCCCCAGTTGGCTCTCGCTCAAGGCCGTCAGGTCGTCCTTCAGCAGCTTGTCGATGCTCACCTTGAAGTAATCGCTCATCCGCACCAGCAGATCGAACGAGGGCTCGGCGCTGCCGTTCTCGTACCCGCTGTAGCTGGAACGTTTCACATCGAGCGCGATGGACGTCTCCTCCTGGGAGCGGCCGCGGCGCTGGCGCAGGAGCTTCAGGTTGGCTCCGAAAACAGGGCTTGCCATGGTGATATGCGGTTGTTCGTTCGTTCGGTCTTCCGTGGGCTTGCGACCAGGCCGCTGGCGCGGCATCTCCATCCGGAAGGGACCGTGCACCAGCGACGTGGTTCTCGCCAATGCAGCGATCGGATTTCCGGCAGCGCAAACATAATGACTAATTTATCGGATGCAAATTGACGCGTATTCCGTCATTCAAAGACCATGGAACGGACCATCCTCCATCTGGACCTCAACACCTTCTTCGTGAGCGTGGAGCGGCTGCGGGAGCCCAAGCTGGAAGGCCGCCCGGTGCTGATCGGCGCCGACAGCGACCGCGGCGTGGTGGCCAGCTGCAGCTACGAGGCCCGCACCTTCGGGGTGCGCAGCGCCATGCCCATGAAACTGGCCAAGCAGCTGTGCCCGGAGGCCATCATCCTGCGCGGCGACAGCGGGCTGTACCTGCGGAAGAGCGATGAGGTGACCGAGGTGATCCGCGCGCACGTGCCGCTCTTCGAGAAGAGCAGCGTGGACGAGTTCTACGTGGACCTCACCGGCACCGACCGGTTCCACGGCAGCTGGAAGCTGGCCACGGAGCTGCGCCAGCGCATCGCGCACGAGACGGGGCTGCCCAACAGCATCGGGCTCAGCATCAACAAGACGGTGAGCAAGGTGGCCACCGGCGAGGCCAAGCAGGGCGCGGGCGCACTGCAGGTGCCCTCCGGCACGGAGAAGCCCTTCCTGGCGCCCATGCCCATCGAACGCATCCCCGGCGTGGGCGAGAAGACAGCGCACCTGCTGCGCAGCATGGGCGTGGCGAGGATCCACACCCTGCAGGAGGTGCCCATCGACCTGATGCAGCGCCTGCTGGGCGAGCATGGGCCCGTGCTGTGGCGCAAGGCCAACGGCATCGACGACAGCCCCGTGGTGGCCTGGCACGAACGCAAGAGCATCAGCACCGAGCGCACCTTCGAACGCGACACCATCGACGTGCCCAAGCTGCACGGCATGCTCACCGCCATGGCCGAGAGCCTCGCCTTCCAGCTGCGCAAGGGCGGCAAGCTCACCAGCTGCGTGGCCGTGAAGGTCCGCTACGCCGACTTCAACACCCACACGCGGCAGCAACGCATCCCCTACACCGCGTGCGACCACCTGCTCCTGCCCGTGGTGCACGAACTGTTCCGCGCGCTGTACGACCGACGCCAGCGCATCCGCCTGATCGGTGTGCGCTTCAGCCACCTGGTGGGCGGCGGGCACCAGATGGACGCCTTCGCCGACACCGAGGAGGCCATGAGCCTCTACCAGGCCATGGACAGGGTCCGCAAGCGCTTCGGCGACCGCACCGTGATGCGCGCCAGCGGCATGGATGCGAAGAGCATCGGCCGGATGGACAACCCCTTCGACGGACAGGCGCCCGTGCTGCTGGCGAACAGGCGGACGTAGGCAAGTCTCAAGTCACAAGTGTCAAGACACAAGCCATCAAGGTGCATCATGCGTACGAACTTGACCACTTGAACCTTGAGCCTTGGAGCGCGTGTCTTGCTACACCGGCTCGAAGTGCGCGGTGAAGTGCCGCAGGAAGCGCGGCTCCTTCGTGATGCGGAAACCCGTGGCGCGGTCGCGCTCCTTCACCACGCGTCCGAAGCTCTGCACCACGTGGTCGATGTGGCTCTGCGTGTACACGCGCCGCGGGATCGCCAGCCGCACAAGGTCCATGGCGGCGGGGATCAGGCGCCCCTCGTGGTCGTACTTGCCGAACATCACCGAGCCCACCTCCACGCAACGGATGCCACCGATGCGGTACAGCTCGCACACCAGCGCCTGGCCCGGGTACTTATCGACCGGGATGTGCGGGTATAGCCCCCGCGCGTCCACGTACACCGCATGGCCGCCCACCGGCCGCATGATGGGCACACCCAGGGCCATGAGGTGCTCGCCCAGGTAGCGCGTGCTGGTGATGCGGTAGTCCAGGTAGTCCGGATCGAACACCTCCTTCAGTCCCTGCGCCACCGCCTCCATGTCGCGGCCCGAGAGCCCGCCGTAGGTGGTGTAGCCCTCGGTGATGATGAGCAGCTGCGTGATCTCGTCCGCGAGCCGGTCGTCGCGCAGGGTGAGGAAGCCGCCCATGTTCACCAGCGCGTCCTTCTTGGCGCTCATGGTGGCGGCGTCGGCCAGGCCGAACATCTCCTGCGCGATGCTGCGGTAGCTGCGGTCGGCGTGGCCGGGCTCGCG
>JAEUSV010000032.1 GCA_016788485.1 Flavobacteriales bacterium | reverse complement strand
GGCGACAGCGCCACCTTCTTCCACCTGCTGCTGCCCAGCGAGGCCGTGGCCCGCGCCACGGTGAAGCTCTTCGCCGAGGCCGGCATCCCGCACGGCTACTGGTACGACAACATGTTCCACTACATCAAGCAGTGGGACCATGTGAAGAACCTCAGCATGCCCTACAAACTCGTCGCCCACGAGCTCGGCCTCCCGCAGGACCTCATGACCATGACCTTCCCGAAGAGCGACGCCGTCATGAGCCGCCTCATCAGCTTCAACATCCGCGTCACGTGGACGGAGACGGAGCTGGATGCGATGCTCACGAAGATGGAGGGGGCTTTGGCGAAAGCGATGGCAGGCGTGCACGCTTAGCGAGCGTGCGATGACCCCATGGTGCTGCTGGCAATGGTACAGCCGATGAGAAAGCGTGTGTATGCTTCCGCAGCGGTGGTCATCCTGCTGGTGCTGGGCCGCCTGTTCCTCGGCGTCTATCAGCACGACGAGTTCGGCGACGATGTGCTGTTCGTCAAGCATCGTCCGGTATGGAAGTGGTATTTCCGGTCACCCATCGGCATGTCGGACCGCACGCTGGAGGAGCTGCCACCCGCTGCACAGCAGGAGCAGCGCTACTTCAACGAGTTCGTGAAGGGGCAGGGGTTGAGCAGGTAGGTTTTTGGGGCGTTCCGGCTCGCCCCCGGATGAAACTCCGGGCTCGCCGTCGGGCTATCCGCTGCAAGTCCTCGCGCGGCTCGTTCCTCGCCGCACTGCGGGCTTTCCGCTTGTACTCCTCGCTCGTTCCTCGCTGCGGGGTACCCGGCTCCAAATGCGGCCTGCTCCAATCGCTCACGCATGGTTTGAAATCATGCCCAGAGTTGACGAGCACATTCTTTCATTCGCTTATTTTCGAGCGGACCGATTGCAATGAAATTTCTTTGGGTCATCTCCTTCATTCCCTTGCTGTACTTGCTGCTCAAGGATTGGAACATCCTTGGTCGCCGTTACAATCATGCGATCATTGCTCGAGCGGCATGTAGGTCTTGCGACTTACAATTGGGGCACGATTGCATAAAGCCAGCTCGAGAGAAGTGGCTTGCGGACTTCAAGTCCAGGAGCAACGAGGGAGGCCCCAAAATCCAAATGAGCAACTTGGAACTGCGTTGCCCGCATTGCGGCACCGTGAACTACGAGCGTGACATCTACGCAGCGCACAAGAGTGCAAAACTTGGGGATTCATGATGTCGCGCGTCTTCACGATGGCGCAACCAGAAACGAGGATTTCCACTTTGTTGATTGGGGGCTGGTCTCGATTGCCTAGTCGCCTTTTCGTTCGGTCTACTTGCTCCCCTCGCTCGCACGTACTCCGGAGCGCGCCCTGTACAATCGCACACAGAAGTCGCCTTCCTGCTCAACGGTCTTGGCCTACGTTCAGGCCTTGCGTTCCATCTGCGTCATCTGCGCCATCTGCGGAAATAACCACCCGCGGATGCTCGCGGGGCATCATGTGAACATGAACACCCACATACCCCCCGCGCACAGCAGGAAGTAGGGCACCAGGCTCGCCGCCCCCGCATAATCCTTCGCCACGCGCTGGCCGAAGAAGAGCAGGGTGATCGACAGCGCGCCCAATGCGCAGCCCCACGCGCCGAGGGTGAGATCCCCGTGCAAGGCCACCTGCACCGCCCCGATCAACGCGCAGGAGCCGGCGCACAGCTCCACCGCCGTGATCACCGGCAGCAGCAGCGGCACGGTACCCTTCAAAGGCGACTTCGCGAAGTGGCCCGTGAGCCAGTCCATGTTGTCCTTCCAGTTGAAGGCCTTGTCAAGCCCCGATTGCAGGAAGAGGATGGCCACCATGGCCGCGAACGCCATGCGCAGGAGGTCGATGCCGGTGTAGCCAAGAAGGAGTTCCGTTCCCATGGGCGTGAAGATGGGAGTTCTGTTGCTTCGTCCCACTCCGTTCCTTTGCACCATGAACCTGTTCCGCAACTTCAAGTCCGTTACCAAGACCGCTTATGGACGCGGCAGCTTTGGCAAGCTCGGCGAGATCATCGAACCGCACCGCAGCGCCAACAAAGGCTTCATGGTCTTCCTGGTGGACCACTATTTCCAAGGCAACGAGGCTTTCCTTTCACGCATTCCGAAAGCGGAAGGGGACGAAGTCCTCTTTTGCAGCACCGCAAAGGAGCCCTCCACGGAACAGATCGATGGATTGCGTGACGACATCCTCGCACGACGCGGTCTGCCCGCTGGCCTTGTAGGGATCGGCGGTGGCAACGTGATGGACGTGGCCAAGGCGCTCTCGCTGATGTTCACCAACGAGGGCAGCAGCGTGCAATACCAGGGCCTCAACCTCATCAAGAAGCCCGGCATCTACCACTGCGGCGTTCCCACCATCAGCGGCACCGGCGCGGAAGTGAGCATGACGGCGGTGCTCACCGGTCCCGTGAAGAAGCTCGGCCTCAAGTGCGACTGGACCGTCTTCGACCAGATCGTGCTTGACCCGGACCTCATCGCCACGGTGCCCACCGACCAGTGGTTCTACACCGGCATGGACACCTACATCCACAGCGTGGAGGCCATCACCGGCACCAAGAAGAACACCTTTGCCGAGGCCTACAGCGAGAAGGCGCTCGACATGTGCCGCGAGGTGTACTTGAAGCACGACCGCAGCGACCCCAAGAGCGACGAGCTGCTGATGGTGGCCAGCTACATGGGCGGCCTGAGCCTCACCTACAGCGAGGTAGGGGTGTGCCATGCACTCAGTTACGGCCTCGGGAAAGTGTTGGAGATGCACCATTGCTTCGCGAACTGCGTGGCCTTCAACCAGCTCGAGGACGTGTATGGCGAATACGTGCACGAGTTCAAGCACATGGTGAAAGAGCGCGGCATCCACATTCCCGCCAACCTCGCGAAGGATTGGGACGAGGCGACCCTCGACGCCATGGCCGAAGTGGCCTACAACCTGCCGCACATGTGGGACCACGCTTTCGGCCCCGACTGGCAGCAGGTGCTGGACCGCGAGCGGATCAAGGGGTGGTACAGGAGGATGTGAGGATAAGGGCTTCTACAACTAGCGCTGGTGAAGACTTATGTCATTCCAAGGTCGTTCCCCGGACAACTTGCCATTGTTGCGAGGCCGAGGGGTAACGACTGGCTCGAAACAGATGTCATCCAGTTCAAACGCGCGGGTTGGAACGTACTTGTATCCGCGTTGGAACCCGCGGAAGAGCGGGAGCTCGGCCTTGAGGATGAGAGCATCATGGCTCAGCTGCACGAGGTGAAGTTCCTGTCTATGCCGATTGCTGACCGGGGTACGCCCGGCGTTGCAAAGGCCACCGAGTTCGTCGGTGAATTGAAGCGCCTCTTGAGCAGCGGGGACAATGTTGCCGTTCACTGTAGGATGGGTATTGGACGGTCCAGTTTGCTCTGTGCGGCAACATTAGTGGCGTTCGGAGAGCATCCTGATCCAACATGGGATCTCCTTAGCGAAGTGCGCGGTCTCTCCGTTCCAGACACGGATGAGCAAAGACGCTGGCTCGGGGTCTTTCAGCGCGCGCAACGGGAATGAACTTCGTTCCAGCGGTAGTGCTCACTGCAAGAACTCACCATCCACCGTCATCTTCACCGGCCCGTTCGTCCGCGAATGGTGTGAGCTGACCCCATCGCTCACGTGGTAGGACCTGCCAGCCGTCAGCAGGTTCACCGGGCCGTCGGCGTGTTCATCGACCAATTCACGTTCCAGTACGAAGACCAGGTGTCCGAGCGGACACCAATGATCGGCGAGGTGGTTCGCTGAATGCTCCACCATCCGGAAGATGGGTCTACATGGTTCATGGCGCATCCGCTGACGCCCCTTGGATCGAGGTTCGTGCCGATCCGTTCCGCCGATTATCTTGCCCACATGACCCGTTGCGCGCGCCTTTCCTTCCGCTTGTTCCTTGTCTTGTTCCTCTTTTCACAACACCTGTTCGCGCAGGAAAAGGAGCGCTACGACGCGCTGCTGTGGCGCATCAGCGGCAACGGGCTGTCCAAGCCGAGCCACCTGTACGGCACCATGCACGTGAGCAAGAAGGTGGCCTACCACCTCAGCGAGGAGTTCTTCGTGGCCCTTGAGGGCAGCGACATGCTCGCCTTGGAACTGGATCCCGAGGACTGGCTCGGTGAGATGTCCTCCTCCGAGTGGTTCACCGCGCTGGCCGAGATGGGCGCGGCCAAGCAGGGCTCCGACGACCTCTACCACGATGCGTTCCGCATGGACTTCCCCGACCGGCGGACCTATGCGCAGGCCTTGGCGCTCGATCCCGAGGTGGTGAACGATCTGCTGTACCGCATGAACGCCTCCAACGCCAACCACGAGGAGGACACCTACCTGGACCTGTTCATCTTTCAGTGCGGCAGCCGCTCCGGGAAGCCGGTGGTGGGCCTGGAGACCATGCAGCATTCCCTGTCGCAGCTGATGCGGGCCGCGTTCCCGGACGGTCGCGATCCGGACGAGGAGCGGATGAAGCGCCGGCGCGAGGCCTACGCCCGTGGCCTGGACCCCGAGCAGGCCATCGAGGACAGCTACCGGGAGCAGGACCTCGACCGCATGGACACGCTCTTCGACCTCACCGCCTCGGACGACCGCATGCGCAAGTACGTGATCGATGAGCGCAACACGACCTTCCTCGAGTCCTTGCTGCCGTTGATGGGGAAGGGCTCGGTCTTCGCCGGGGTGGGCGCCATGCACCTGCCCGGGCCCAACGGCATGATCGCCCTGCTGCGCGCGAAAGGCTATACCGTGGAGCCGGTGCACGGCAATGTGAGCAACCGCAGCCGTGCGCAACAACGCAAGCATGAGCAGGCCTACCGCCCGGTGGAGTGGCGCACCGCCTTCGCCGCCGACAGCCTCTTCACCCTCGAGCTGCCCGCGCCGCTCTTTCCCCTGCCCACCGACCGCTCGGGGCGCATGCTGGTCTCCGCCGACATGGTGAACGGCTCGCATTTCCTCATCAGCCGCATCCCTACGTACGCCGCGTACCGTGGGCTTTCCGCGGATGACGTGCTGCTGCAGATCGACAGCGCGTTGTACGAGGGCGTGCCCGGGCGCATCGAGCGCACGCAGCTCGGCACCACGAACAACGGCTGGCCACAGCTCGATGTGCGCTCCATGGACCGGCTGGGCCGCGTGGTGCACCATCGCGTGGTGGTGACGCCCTTCGAGGTGGTGGTGTTCGAGCGCACCATGCGCAGCCTTTCCCAGGCCGAGAAGGACGGGGAGCGGGTGTTCGCCTCCATCCGTTTCAGGGATGTGCCCGCCGGAGCCGGTGGCCGTTGGAGCCCGTCCTACGGTGGCTGCGCGATGGACCTGCCCTCCGTGCGCTCTGTCCACGAGGAGCCGACACCGATCGTATGGGCGGAGCAGGCCCGTGTGGAGCGGCTCTTCACCGTGGAGGCCGCTGGTGGTGCGGGTGAAGGCGTGCTCGCCGTCGGATGCCATTTCGCCGATGCCGTGACACTGGAGCAGGACACCTTCGAGCTCGCCCAGCTCGCCGTCCATGGCGGTGCCGCCATCGGTCTGCGCGAGGTGAAGCACGACCCCGTGGCTCCGGGGGGCACACGGTTGCGCGGCCGCGGCCTGCTGGCCGGTGGGGACACCGTCCATTTCCAGGTGGCGCTCGATGCCGACCGCTACACCCTGCTTGCCGTGCGGGCGCCGCAGCCCCAGGCGGCGCACTACCTCGACGCCTACACGGCCATGCCGCTGCGGCCCGTGCGGGAGCTCGCCACCTTCAAAGACACCCTGATGCACTTCTCGGTGCGCACGGCGAGCGTGAACGATTGCTTCATGGCGCGGATCGGCTCCCTTGGGCCGGCCTTTCGCGAGATCATCCAGGGCGAGATGGACCGGAACCGGCGGGAGATGGACCGCGAGGAGAGCACGGTGCTCTACCGTTCCGTGCATGGCCCCGAGGCGGTGCGCGTGAACTACGAGCGCTTCACGCGCTTCCGCACGGTGAAGGACGAGCAGGAGTTCTGGGACGACCAGGTGCGGAGTCTGGACCGCTCTGGCCTGATGCGCGTGGTGGACCGCCGGACGACCGGGGAGCCCGAGCGGCGCAGGCTCGAGCTCATGCTACAGGACAGTGCATCCACACGGGCCATCCGCGTGGTGATGCAGCAATGCCCAGGTGCGCTGTACACGCTCAGCACCACCGCCGATCCGGGCGGGGCCATCTCGGCGTGGGCCGACAGCTTCCTCGTCTCCTTCCATCCCGACACGGTGTTCAGCGAAGGCATCCTCGTGCCCAAGGGTGGCGTGCTGCTGGAATGGCTCACGAGCGCCGACTCCACCCATGCCGCCAAGGCGCGGAACGCGATCGCCGAGGTCACCTACACCGATGCGGACGCCAAGGCGCTCATCGCCTACATCACGTCGCCCGCTGCGCGCGACCGGAGCACGGGCCGCCGCATCCTTGCGCTGGAGCAGCTCGGTGGGGTGCACGATCCCGCCGTGGTCCCCTTCCTGGTGGAACAGTACAGGTCGGCCGGTGATTCGATCGGGCAACGCTTCGCCGCGCTGGAGGCCCTCGCACGACAGTTGCGTCCGCAGGCCGCCAACGCCTTCATCGACCTCATCACCGCCGACCCGCCGCTCACCACCGACGACTGGCGCACCTGGGGGCTGTTCGCTCCCTGGTACGATTCGCTCGAGGTGGCGCGCATCCTCTTCCCCAAGGCCTGGGACCTGCGCGTGTTCCCCGAGTTCGAACCGCATGTGGTGCGGCTCGCGGCCGCCCTTCAGGACCGCGGTCTCCTTCCTGCGGCGCAGGTGACGGCGCGCAAGGGCGAGCTGCTGGTGAAGGCGCGCGCCGAGCTGAAGCGCGCGGTGGCCAGCTTCCGCCAGCGTGAATCGGGAGCTTCCGCCAGCGAGGAGTACGACGAGTACGAGGATCCGCTCCTCGCCACCGAGCGCGACCACGCCTGGGGGACCGAGCTCTACCTGAGCAGCGAGAAGGAGCTGATGCGGGCGCACGTGGAACGGGAGCTTGGACCGGGCACCGAGATGTACCTGGCCTACCTGCACCTGCTGCTGCCGTCCATGGACGACCCTGCGGTGCGCGCCTTGTTCGACATGGCCTTGGGCTCCGGCTCGGCCACCATCGAGCTCGAGACCGCGGCCATGTTGCAGGAGCACAAGCGGCCTGTGCCGGAGGGCCTGTGGGACCGCTATGCACGGCGCGATGACACGCGGCTGTGGACCTACCGCACGCTGAAGGCACTGGGGGCGGAGGACCGGTTCGACCGTGCGCTGCTCACCGACGAACAGAACGCGCGAGCCTACATCAGCAGCGGATCGCCCAACATGGCCCTGGACAGCCTGCAGGCCGTGGGCACACGTACGGTGCGCACGCGCTACGGCACCTACACGCTCCATGGCTTCACCTGGCTCACCGGCTCCGATGAGGAACCCGGTGAGCGGACCTTCGCGGTGGTGGGCGTGCCCGACGGATCGTCCCCGCCCTTCACGCGCATGTTCGTGCGCTACAACAACGAGCAGTTGGGACGCAAGGATGACGTGGCCGAGGCCTTCGACGAGATGGCCGAGCGCATCACCTACCTGGGTCGCAAACGCTACCGCGACTCGAACGGCATGGGCCGGGGCATGTATTCCGACTATTGAGCCGTGATGTTGGCGGGTGGCGCCGGCGCGGGTGGATGGCCTTCCTGTGCGGTTCCCGCTGGTCGCTTCACATGCGGTGCGTACAGCACCGTGAGCCATGTCAACCGCGCAATGCCCGGGCCAGCGCGATCACATGCCCGTCCGGATCGGCGAAGTAGGCCACACGGTCACCCCAGTCGCGGTCGGTGGCGGGGGAGATGACGGTCGCTCCGGCCTGCAGTGTGCGGTCGATCGCCGCATCCAGGTCAGCCACCCGCAGGTAGAGCTCACAGCGCGGAACGCCATGTCCACCAGCGGGGTGTGGCAGGGCCGGGGTGATGATGCGGGCGATCCCGGTGGAGGGCATCAGCCCGAGGGTGCAGGTACCGAGGTCGAACTCTGTCATGCCCGGCACATCGAGCACAGGCTCCCGGCCGAGCAGACCACGGTAGAGGTCGCGGCTGCGCTGCTGGTCCCTCACGTAGAGGATGAACCCGGCCTGCATGACGCCAAAGATGGCGTTCCTCCCCATCTTCGGTGCAACGATGCACCACCTGTTGCACCTGGTCTTCGAACTGGCCGCGTTCGCCCTGGGCTATGCCTATTTCCAACGGCTCCGCGCAGGGCAGGGCGATCCCATCCCCGAGGCGAAGCGTGTGTGGGTGATCATCGGCGCGGCGGCCGGTGCCTTGCTGGGTTCACGTGTGCTCGGTGCCTTGGAGGATCCCTCCAGGCTCGCCGCCGACGGGTGGTCGCTCTTCATCGCCTTCAACAACCGCACGATCGTGGGCGGGCTGCTGGGTGGGCTGGTGGGGGTGGAGCTCACCAAGAAGGCCATCGGCGTGCGCACCAGCAGCGGCGACCTCTTCACCTATCCGCTGCTGCTAGGCATGATCATCGGGCGTGTGGGCTGCCTGCTCGGCGGGCTGGAGGACAACACCTACGGCGTGGCCACGGACCTGCCCTGGGGCATCGACCTGGGCGATGGCGTGCGCCGGCACCCCACCAACCTGTATGAGATCCTGTGGCTCGGCGCGTTGTGGCTTGGGCTGCGTGCCATCGAGCGGCGCTGGACCCTGGCGAACGGCGCGCGCTTCAAGCTCTTCATGGTCGGCTACCTGGCCTTCCGCCTCGCCATCGAACCCATCAAGCCGCAGCCCATCCTCGCCTTCGGCCTTTCCACCATCCAATGGGCCTGCGTGGCCGGTCTCGTGTATTACTTCCGGGTGTGGATGCAACCACGGACATTGGTAGTTCAACCACAGACCTTGCTTCGCCGAAGGCTACGCGAAGGCGCAGTGGACACAGATGAACACAGATAGGAAGTCCGCGTGTCCGTTCACTCTGCGCCTCCGCGTCTTTGCGGCCAATTGCATTTACGATGCCTGAACGCCCCTACACCTACTACGACTTCACGCTGAGCCTGTGCCCGGAGTGCCTGAAGCGCATCGACGCCAAGGTGGTCTTCGAGAACGAACGCGTGTACATGCTGAAGCGCTGCCCGGAGCACGGCGGGCAGAAGGTGCTCATCGCCACCGATGTGGCGTACTACAAGCGCTGCCGGCACTACCTGAAACCGGGGGAGATGGTGCGCACCTTCAACACCAAGACCCACTACGGCTGCCCGTACGACTGCGGCATCTGCCCCGACCACGAGCAGCACGGCTGCCTCACGCTGATCGAGGTCACCGACCGGTGCAACCTGGAATGCCCGATCTGCTACGCCAGCAGTGGCCCCATGCACGGTAAGCACCGCACCCTGGAGGAGGTGGAGCGCATGCTCGACGCCGCCGTGCGCAACGAGGGTGAGCCCGACGTGGTGCAGCTCAGCGGTGGTGAGCCCACGGTGCACCCGCAGTTCTTCGAGATCCTCGATGCGGCCAAGCGGCGCCCCATCCGACACCTGATGGTGAACACCAACGGCATCCGCATCGCCAAGGACAAGGCCTTCGCCGAGCGGCTCGCCACCTACATGCCCGACTTCGAGCTCTACCTGCAGTTCGACTCGTTCAAGCCCGAGGTGCTGAAGCGGCTGCGCGGCGAGGACCTCACCGCCGTGCGCATGAAGGCGCTTGAGCACCTGAACGAGGTGAACCTGAGCACCACGCTGGTGGTCACCGTGGAGAAGGGCGTGAACGACGATGAGGTGGGCGCCATCATCGACTTCGCGCTGAAGCAGCGCTGTGTGCGGGGCGTCACCTTCCAGCCTGTGCAGGCCGCGGGGCGCACCGGGCACTATGATCCTGCCACCGACCGCATCACGCTTACCGAGGTGCGGCAGGCCATCCTGGACCAGGCGCCGCTCTTCACGCCGGAGGACATCGTGCCCGTGCCCTGCAACCCCGACGCGCTGGCCATGGGCTACGCGCTGAAGCTGGGCGGCGAGGTGTTCCCGCTCACCCGCATGATCGACCCGGACGACCTGCTGAACAACAGCCGCAACACGATCGTGTACGAGCAGGACTCCCGCCTGAAGGAGCACATGGTGACGCTCTTCAGCACCGGCACGCCCAGCGACAAGGCGCACGAGACGCTCCACCGGATCATGTGCTGCCTGCCGGACATCGACGCGCCCGAGATGAAGTACGAGAACCTCTTCCGCATCATCATCATGCGGTTCATCGATGCTTACGATTTCGACGTGCGGGCCATCAAGCGCAGCTGCGTGCACATCATCGACCCGCGCACGATGAACGCCATCCCGTTCGAGACCATGAACCTGTTCTACCGGGAGGAGGCGCAGCGGAAGCGGTTGGCGGAGTTACAGCAACAAGGCGCATGAACCGGCGGGTGTTGCTTTGGAACATGGTCGCCCTGGTCGCGTTGTCCCTGGGGTGCATTGCTCATGGCTGGATGAGCAAGAGCTCGTACATCTTCAGCCATGGGCTGATCGCGTGGATGGCCTTCGGCGGGACCAGCGCCATGTTGGCGGGGGGGCAATTGCTTATCGCCTTCATTCTGTTCATGAAGCGGCATTCCGCCGCCCGGTCATGGCTGTTATCCGGCCTCATCACCGCTGCCGTGGGGCCTGGCCTGTGCGCGGTTGCGCGGTGGTGAGCATTGCGTTCCGATGGGTCGACTAACTTGGAGGCGATGAACACCAAGCTCCTGCGCAACAACCTGCTGATCCTGCTGGGCTATGCCGTGGTCATTCAACTGCTCTCCTTGACCGAACCGAACGGTGCCAGCATGGTCGTGCTCTTCGGCATGATGGTGGCGGTGGCCATCCATGTCTGTGTGCTACTATTGGGTGCGATCGTGAACGTACTCGGCGGTGAGCGGGCCTCGGCCGGTCAATGGCTGCTGAGCGCGCTGCTCGTGGGCGTGATCGGCTTCGGCACCTGCTGGGGCGGTGCCTCGCTGGCCGAGCTGTACTCCGGCCCGGCGAACTTCCACTGAGCCTCAGCGCTTGAAGGGGTCGAAGGCGCCCACCTGCGCCGCGATCCGCCTGGCGGCACGGTCGATGAGCTGCGCGCGCGGCGCCCCCTTGCCGAGCTCGTCCTTGTTCACGCGCACCACCTCGCTGCGCAGGATCGCACCCGATTCGGTATCGAGCAGCACGGCCTGCACCTCGGCCTGCTTGCTGAAGATGTCGTCGAAGCGGAGGATGCGCACGCTGAGCACATAGCGGGCACCGAGCAACTTGCCGGCCTCGGCCACGTGCGCATCGTCGTAGATCCCTTCCATGGAGCGCTGCTGTTCGGCCAGCAGCTGTTCGGTGTTCTCGCGGTCCACCAGGATGATCAGCGGGTCGTCCAGGTCCAGCACGGCCTGCTTCACCGCGGCGCTCAGCTGCGTCTCCACCTGGCCGGGCACCGCGCCCGATACGATGCCGCTGCCCGCGTACATCTGCTCGTTGTAGACCGGCATGTAGGCCAGGGTCCAGGTGGCCTCGCGGCGCAGCCGCTCCAGCTCCGTCCACGCATCCTTGTAGCCCGGGTCCTTGTCCGTCACCTTCTGCATGGTGCGGTAGGCCGTGCGCCACAGCCCCAGTTGCGCGGCGTACCGGGCCTCGCGGTACAAGGGTTCGAGCTCGGCCATGCGCAGCAGGTACGCCGCCTCCTTGTGCTCGCGGTCCTCGGCCAGGATCAGGGAGCAGTTCAGCCTGCATTCCTCGAAGCGATCGCTCCGGAACGCCTCGAGCGCTCGCTGGTAGGTGGCGTCCATCCAGCTGGCCAGGGCCTCCGCCCGGCGTTGGTCCAGGAGCGGGTCGGCGCGCAGTTCCAGCTTCTCCTTTCGTCCTTCGGCCAGCACCTCGCCGGCCGTGCGGTGGAGCTGGTCACCACGGGTCCGGTCACCGGCGAGGTAGGCCGCGGAGGCCTCCGCCACCAAGCGGTCGTAGATGGCCTGCGCGTTGCGCTTCATACCCACCAATGCCATAGCCGATGAGGGCTGCCGCGCATGGATGGCGGCGTAGGAGGCATAGGCCTGCTCGGGCATCCCGTTCTGCTCGTACAGGGCCGCGTTCTCCAGCTGTTTCCGCACACCGCCACAGGCGCTGAGCAGGAGCAGGGAGAGCAGAGCGGCGGCTGTGCGCATGGGTCGACGAAAGTACCATCACCAAGTCCGTGCCATGCGAGGGCGGGGCCTGCTATGTTTGCCCACATGCAACGGCCGGCCGCGCTCCTGGTGCTGTTGGCCGCGCTCTCGGCCGTCGCGTTCCTGCTGAACCTGGCCGTGGGCCCGGTGCCGGTGCCGTTGGCCGCGGTCTGGAGCGCGCTCACCGGCGGACCGGTCGCCGACGAGGCGTGGCGCACCATCGTACGTGGCGTTCGCCTGCCCGAAGCGGTGACGGCCCTCGTGGCGGGTGCCGCGCTCGCCAGCAGCGGATTGCTGATGCAGACGCTCTTCCGCAACCCGCTCGCAGGCCCATCGGTGCTCGGCATCACCAGCGGCAGCGGCCTGGGCGTGGCGCTCGTGCTGCTCGCCGCCCCGTGGTGGACCGCATGGCTGCCGGCCGATGCCGCCGTGGTGCTCGCCGCCTTCGCCGGGGCCGCGGCCATGCTCGCGCTGATCCTGCTCGCCGACCGCCGCGTGGGCGATGGGGTCACCCTGTTGATCGTGGGCCTCATGGTGGGCTACTTCTGTTCGGCGCTCGTGAGCGTGCTGGAGCTGGCCGCCCCGGCCCACGCCGTGAAGGGCTTCGTGAGCTGGGGTTTCGGCAGTTTCGCGCAGGTGCCGCCCTCGCGCATCGCCTGGCTGGTGGTGCCGTGCGCGATCGGCCTGCTCGCCTCGTTCGCCCTGGCGAAGCCGCTGGACGCGCTGCTGCTCGGCGATGCCTACGCGCGCAGCCTGGGGGTTCCCGTGCATGCGATGCGCCGCATGGTGATCGGGGTGACCGCGTTGCTGGCGGGCACGGTCACGGCCTGCTGCGGGCCGATCGCTTTCCTTGGGCTGGCCACGCCGCATGTGGCGCGTGGCCTGTTGCGCTCCTCCGCCCACGCAGCGCTGATGCCTGTGACGGTGCTGCTCGGCGCCTTCCTCGGCCTGGCCTGCGCCCTGGTGGTGCGCCTGAGCGGGCCGTCGACCGCGCTGCCGCTGAACGCGGTGACATCGCTGTTGGGCGTGCCGGTGGTGTTGTGGGTATTGTGGAAAGGTCAACGCTGGTCGCGCACATGAGCATGGGCATCCATACACGGGCACTCGCGGTGGGCCACCACGGCAAGCCGCTGCTCAGCGGGCTCGACCTGGAAGTGCCTGCCGGTTCGCTCACCGCGCTGCTCGGCGTGAACGGCATCGGCAAGAGCACCCTGCTGCGCTGCCTGGCTGGGCTCGAACGTCCGCTCGCGGGCGAGGTGACGGTGGATGGTGATGCGCTCTTCGACCTGTCCGGCGCGGAGCGCGCGCGGCGGGTGGCGGTGGTGCTCAGCGGTCGACCGGCGGCAGGCCTGGTGGACGTGCGTACGGTGGTGGCCCTCGGGCGACAGCCGTGGACGGGCGTGATGGGGCGCTTGACCGAGGCGGATGCGCGGGCCGTGGAGGAGGCCATGGAGCGCACCGGTGTGCAGGGACTTGCCCATCGCTACGTGCAGGAGCTCAGCGATGGCGAGGCGCAGCGGGTGATGCTGGCGCGGGCACTCGCCCAGGCCACGCCCGTGCTGCTGCTCGATGAGCCCACCGCCTTCCTCGACGTGGTGAACCGCGAGCTCATGCACGGCATGTTGCGCGCCCTGGCCACGGCCGGGCGCACGGTGCTGTACACCACCCACGATGTGTCCGCGGCGCTGGAGCATGCCGACCGCCTGCTCGTGCTCACGCGCGAGGGTCATTGGCAGGGCACGCCCACGGAGGCGGTCGCTTCAGGTGCGTTGGAGAGGGCCTTCGCCCATGCGGGCCTGGTCTTCGATCCGGTGACGCGCAGCTTCCGCAGCAGGTCCTGAAAAGCCGAAGCCCCTCCTTGCGGAAGGGCCTCGGTGTGTTGGTGATCGGACGACTACTTCTTCAGTGCGTCGCGGATCTCCATCAGGAGCTTCTCCTCGTTGCTGGGGCCGGGAGGCGGGGCGGGAGCGGCCTCTTCCTTCTTCTTCATGGCGTTGATCCCTTTGATCACCATGAACAGGGCGAAGGCGATGATGATGAACGAGATCACGTTGGACAGGAAGTTGCCGTACTTGATCGCCGTTCCGGGCACGGTGAGCTGGCTCAGGTCCGTGAGGTTGGCCGCTTTCAAGGCGGGGGTCAGGATCGCCGGCGTGATCAGGTCGTCCACCATCGAACCGACGATCTTGCCGAAGGCGCCGCCGATCACTACACCGACCGCGAGGTCGATGACGTTCCCGCGCATCGCGAAATCCTTGAATTCCTTCATCATGCCCATGGTAAGGGAGGTTTGGTTTGGTGAATGGGACGTGAAACTACGTGCGGGGTCACACACGTGCACGGAAAAAGCCCCTTGTCATGAAGATTCGACAAGGGCTGCGGGCCTCAGCGGGGCAGGAAGCGGAAGTGCTCCTCGCGGAGCCGGCCCCGTTCGGACCCGAAGATCGCGGCGTGCCAGCCCTGGCCATCGCGCAGGTAGCGGATGTGCTGGGGAAAGTCGTTGGCGTGGTTGGAGAAGAGCAGCGTATCGCGTCCGGTGGGCACGGCGATGAACTCGGTGAAGGTGCCGGCATCCTCGCCACCGGGGAGGGCGGCATAGACCAGCTGACCCTTGCGGCGGCCCAGGCGCAGGGCCTCGATGAACACCGTGTCCTTGCCCGCCAGCACGTGGCCCCTGCCGATCAGCGTGGAGTCGTCCATGGGGCGCCAGGCCTCGTGCACCACGAAACTGTCGCTGCTGGTGCTGTCGATCCAGTCGCCCAGCAGCGCCTGGGCGAGCTGCCAGCCATCGGGGCGTGCGGCGGGCTCGGCGGGGGGGGTGGGCTGCTGGCCGCCCGAACAGCCGAGCAGCACGAGCAGGCAGATGGCGATGCCGGAGCGGACCGGAAGGGGCGGACGTGTCATGGGTGCTGGAGTGCGGTGATGGCCGCGCGGATGGGAGCGGGGATGGGCACCTTGTGGCCGGCGTTGTAGTCGTACATCACCTGCACGCTGGTGCCTTCCGCCACGGTGAGGCCGGCCTCGTCGGTGATGCGGTAGGCGAGGGTGAAGCTGGTGTTGCCGATGTGGGTGGGGCCCGTTTCCACGGTGAGCCGCTGGGGCCAGTGCACGGGCCGCTGGAAGTCGCAGGTGGTGGTGGCGAGGATCACGCCCACGCCCTGCTCGGCATGGGAGCGCAGCGCGCCGATGCGCTCCAGGAAGTGCATGCGCACGCTCTCGAACCACCGGAAGTAGACGATGTTGTTCACGTGGCCGAAGAGGTCCTGCTCGCCCCAAGCCACGGGCACCTCGATGCGCTGCGCGAAGCGGACCTCCATGGGTGCTCAGGCGCTCGCCTCGGTCGAAGGGGCCACGTCGGCGGACGGGGGCGCTTCCTCGGCGGACCCCGGCGCTGTGGCGGGGGCCTCCGGTGCAGCGGCGGACGCGGGCTTCGGGGCCGCCTCACCACGGGCCTGCCGGTTCAGCTCGCGCAGCTGGTCGCGCAGGCGGCCGATCTCCACGCGGGCGCGGTCGATCTTCTTCTCCATGTCCTTGCGCATGGCCTCACCGCTCGCGCTCTTGAAGTTGAACATGCCCATGTTCCGCTCCATCTGCTTCACCTCCATCTCGAGCTCCTCGATCTTGCGCTTCACGAAGCGGCCCTCGCGCTCGATGCGGTCCTTGCCGTCGGGAGCGCTCTTGAGGTTCTCCACGCGCTCGTGGAACTGCATGCGACGGCGCTCATCGCCCTCCAGCCGCAGCTTGTCGTACTGCTTGTCCAGCGCCTTGCGGTAGCGCTCGCTGAGCAGGTCGTAGTTCTTGGGCGACACCCGGCCGCTGGTGAGCCAGCGCTGGCTGAAGGCCTTGAGGGCGTCGAGGTCCCTGGCGCGTTCGCCGCTGAGCTGGAAGGCCTCGATCTCGGCGATCAGCTCGTTCTTGGCCTTCAGTCCGTCGGCCTGCTCGGCGTCGAGCTTGTCGAAGAAGGCCTTGCGGGCCTGGAAGAAGCCGTCGCACGCCTCGCGGAACTTCGACCACAGGCGGTTCTCGTCGCGCGGGCCCGCGCTACCGGCCTGCTTCCATTCGGCCTGCAGCTGCTTCAGGCGCTCGGCCGTGCTCTTCCATTCGGTGCTGCCCTTCAGGCCAAGGGCCTGCTCCACCAGGTGCTGCTTCTTCTCGCGCGCGGCCTTGAACTGGTCCTTCAGCGCGGTGAAGTGCTCGTTCTTGCGGTCGAAGAAGGCGTTGCACGCGGTGCGGAACTCCTTCCAGATGCGCTCGTTGTCCTTCTTGGTGGCGAAGCCGATGCTCTTCCACGCGGTCTGGGCCTCCATCACCTGGTCGGTGAGGAGCTTCCACTCCTTGCCCGCGATGTTCTCGGCCAGCTTCACCACCTCGTTCACCTTGTCCACCAGGGCCTGCTTGGCCGCGAGGTTGGCCTCGTGCTCGGCGCGGCGCGCCTTGTAGTACTCGTTGATGCGGTCGTACACCACGCGGGTGGCGTTCCAGAAGCCGTCGCGCACGGCCTCCCACTCCTCCTTCACCACGGGGCCGATCTGGTGCCACTTCTCCTGGTACTCGCGCACCAGGGCCTCGGCCTCCTTCACACTGTCCACGCGCTGCACCGCCTCCATGTCGGCGATCAGGGCGCGCTTCATGGCCGTGTTCTTCTTCAGGTCGTGGTCGCGCAGCTCCTTGTAGATGCGGATGTGGTAGAAGAACTCGTCGCGCAGGTGGCTGAAGTCGCTCTGGAGCTCGCGGTAGGCGGTGGCGGGCACGTTGCCGATGGTGCGCCACTTCTCCTGCAGCTCGTTGAAGCGCTGGAAGGCGTTGCCGATGTTCTCTTCACCGGAGATCAGGCCGCGCAGCTCGTCCATGATGGCCTTCTTGGCCGCCAGGTTGTCGGCCTCCTCCTTCTGGCGCTGGCGACGGATGTCGTTGACCTTGGTGTGGAAGGCGTCGACCAGCTGCTTGAAGCGCTTGTCCTCCTCGTCCTGCAGGGGGGCGTTCTCGATGGGCTGGGGCTGCACCTCGGCGGGCGGGGCGGCCTGCCCGGTGGGGGCGGCCTCGCCTTCGCCGGTGGTGGGCGCCTCGGCCTCGGCGGGCACGGGGGCCTCGCTCGCGGCCTGCTGCTGAGCTGCGGCGATGAGGGCCTCGTAGGCCTCTTTCACCCCGTCAACGGCCTCCGCGGCCTGTTCTACATCCGCCTGCTGGAGAAGCTCCTCCATGCGGGCGATCAAAGCGCTTTTCGTGGTCATGGAACAACAAGCGGCCCAGTCCGGAGGGGCCGCATCGTCCAAAGATAGGGAGGTGGGAGGAAGCCGTGGCCAACGGACTACACGGCGATGCCCAGCATGCACACGTCGTCCACCTGCTCCAGGGGGCCCTTCCAGTCGAGGAAGGCCTGCTCCAGGCGTTCGGATTGCAGGGCCAGGGGCATGTGGCGGTGCTCCAGGAGCAGCGCGTTGAGGCGGCCCGCCATGAACTTGCGCTTCTCCGGCCCGCCGAACTGGTCGACGTAGCCGTCGCTGAACAGGTAGATGCGGTCGCCGGGGTGGTAGGCCACGCGGTGCACCGTGAAGGTGCGGTCGGGGTCGTGCTGGCTGCCACCGATGGGCTTGCGGTCGCCGTTGATCACGGTGATCTGGCCGTCGTGCATCCAATAGAGCGGGCGGTAGGCGCCGGCGAAGAGGAGCTCACGCTCGCGTCGGTCGATGCGGCACAGCGCGATGTCCATGCCGTCGCCCGCCCCGCGGCGCTGCCCTTCCTGTTGCAGCGTGCTCACCATGCGGCGGTTCAGCAGGGCCAGCAGCGTGGCGGGGTCGGCGGTGGGGTGCTGGGCCACGAGCTCGTTGAGGAGGGAGCAGCCCACGGCGGCGATCATGGCGCCGGGCAGGCCGTGCCCGGTGCAATCGGCCTGGGCCACGTAGCAGGTGTGCTCGTCCACGCGGTGCACCCAGTGGAAATCGCCGCTCACCAGGTCCTTGGGCCGGTTGAGCACGAAGAAGTCGTCGAAGAGCTCGCGGTAGCGCTCGGGCCGGGGGATGAGCGCGCTCTGGATCTTGCCTGCGTAGGCGATGCTGTCGGTGACGCCCGCGTGCACCTGCTGCAGGTTGGCGCGCTGGTCCTCCTCGTGCTTCACCCAGCGGCCCACGCTGCGGAAGAGCAGGAGGCCGATGAGCAGGTAGGCCACGGCGGCGATGCCTATGTTGCGCCACAGGCGGGCCGTGGCGGCGGCCTCCAGGGCGGCGAGCGGTTCGGCGGCCACCACGGCGGCCACCAGGCGACCGCGGTGGTCGCGCAGCACGTCGAAGGCCACGAGCGCTCCGCCATCGCGCACCCGGCCGGGGCCGTCGGCCAGGGCCTTCAGCGCGGCCACGGCGCCTCCGTCGTACGGTTCGCGGAAGGCGGGACGTTCGGCGGAGGTCACCACCACCTGCAGCTCCTGCTTCAGGCTATCGTACACAACCACGCGCAACGGTGTGGGCAGGGCGTTGGCCTCGGCGCTCTTGCGCAGGGCCTCGTGCAGGGTGTAGTACCAGGCGTCCTGCGTGTTGCGGATGATGCTGCCGCGCGCATCGTACTTGCCCAGCAGGGTGGTCACGCGGCCTCCGTCGAGCTGGGCGGCCAGGGTGCCGGTGATGCCGCCCAGGCGGCTGAGGGCCTCGTGCTGCAGGGCGCGGCGCTGGCCGCTGTGCTGCCAGGCGATCACGGCCACGCCCAGCACCAGCAGCGCGCCATAGAGCGCGAAGAGCACCTTGCGGGTGGTGGAGCTGGCGATGCGTTGCACGTTGGAACGGCACGGCCATGCGCCGTGCGGACGTTCCTACGGAGACAGGGCCTGTAGGGTTTCCTCCAGGGGAAGGGGTTCCTTGCCCACCGGGCTCATCCGTGCACCGGTCGGACCGATGCTCCCGGTGCGCTTCAGGACATGGCGGGAACAGGTGCCGGGGATCTCCGCGTAGTTCGTGTCGCACGCGCAGTCCCGCACCGTGTCGGTGGTGAGCACGGACAGGTCGTTGCCGATGGTCACGGTCTCGGAGCAGGTGTAGCAGGGCTCAGGACCGCCGCATTGGCCGATCACGAGTCCTTCGATGCTCAACCGCCGGTCCTGTTTCGAGAAGGTGGTGATCATGGGCAGCCAGGAGTCAGCGGCACCAAGCCAGAGCACATGGAACGCGACGGTGGTGTCGGGCAACAGGCCGATGGCCACGCCCTGCTCCTCGTTGGTCCCATTGAGCAGTCGCTGTTCCCTTGGGGCAAGGGTCATGTACCGTGGTTCCGGACCGGACAGCGCACAGCGGAAGGGCAGGGACACCGGCGGCAGCCGACGCTTCAGCCGGGCGAACACGGCCGCATCGTCCCATGGCATCACGCGTGCGGTGTCCGCCTGGTGCCCGGCACCTTCCTGCACGGGGTTGCCATTGCCCTGGCCGCAGGAGACCACCAAGGCGAACAGGGCGACCGTGATGGGATGACGCATGCGCAGCCCCTAGCGCTTGGCCGCCTCGGCGCGGAACTTCGCGATGGCGTTGCTGGTGAATTCGCTCAGCACGAGGCGACCGCTGATGGCGGCGCGCTCGGTGAGCAGGGTGTCCCAGTCCTCGGTGCCGCGCCACATCACCTTCTTCAGGTCGGCCATGGCCTCGGGGCTGTAGGTGGCGAGCTCCTTCGCGTGGGCATCGATGCGGGCGTCGAGGGCCTCGAGGGTGGGCAGCACCTCGGCGTAGAGGCCGCGCTGCTCGCACCACTGGGCGCTGCGGCGCAGGGCGGGGGTGGCGCTCAGCAGCCCGAAGGTGCCGGGGCCCACCTTGCGTTCCACGGCCGGGCCCACCACGAAGGGACCGATGCCGATGGCGAGCTCGCTGAGGCGCGCGCTGGCGCCTTCGTGCGCATAGGCGATGTCGACCGCGCAGGCCAGACCCACGCCGCCGCCCACGCAATGGCTGTGTATGCGGCCCAGCACGAACACGGGCGCCTTGCGGATGGCGTTGATCACGAGCGCGAAGCCGGTGAAGAACTCCATGCCCTTGTCGCCGTCGTCGATGGCCAGCAGCTCATCAAAGGAGGCGCCGGCGCAGAAGGCCTTGTCGCCGTCGCTGCGCAGGATGATCACGCGCACCGCGGGGTCGCTGCCGCAGTCGCCGATGGCCTTGGCCATGCCGCGCAGCACGTGGCCGGGCAGGCTGTTGCTCTTGGGGTGGTGGAAGGTGACGGTGGCGATGCCCTCCTTCACCTCGTGTTTCACATAGCCGTCGCTCATGTCCGTTCGCTTTCGGAGGGCGAAGTTCGTGCATGCCCGATGAACACGGGCGCGGCCGTCGGTCAGGCCACCGATCCGGCGGCCTGGCCCGGGGCGAAGGCGATGGGCACCACGCGGCTGCGCAGGAAGGCCTCCACCTCGGCATCGTTGGCGAAGCGCCCGCCGAGGTCCACGAAGCGCGCGGCCAGCAGGTCGTAGCGGTCGCGCATCAGCAGGATGAACACGTCGAGGTAGTTGAGGCCGGCGAACACCACGGCGCGCTCCCGCTCGAAGTCGGCGAGGTGCTCGCGGAAGTAGCGCGGATGGTCGGTCCAGTGCATCGTGGGCTCGATGTGGTGGCTGATGTGGTAGCCGTCGTTCCAGCACTTGTGGTTGAACTTCACGTTGATGCACGTGATGCTGTTGCGGAACGAATTGCCGGGGTCCTCGGGGTCGATGAAGGTGTGCTGCACCCAGTTCCCGGCCATCGCCACCAGGCGGAAGGCCATGAAGGGCAGGATGAACACGGCGATGGTGGCGGGGGCGTTCACCAGGCACAGCGCCGCGCACATCAGCAGGAAGATGGCCTCGCCACGGGCCGCCTGCCACGCGAGCTTGTTGCGCCGGCGGCCGAGCAGGTAGCTCACCAGCGTCCAGATGCCGGTGAACAGGAAGGTGAAGTAGTACCGCAGGAAGCCCCACCCCGAATCGCGCTGGTAGGGCATGGTGCTGCTCTCGTCGAGCGCGAGGTTGTTCTCCACGTGGTGCATGCCCACATGGTGCGCGCGGTAGGTGTCGGGCGATTGGCCGAAGAAGGGCGCGATCACGTACGGGATGAAGCCGTTGAGCCAGTTGTGCTCGGGCTTGTACAGCGCCCGGTGCGTGGTGCAGTGCAGCATCAGGCCGAAGGGGCCCTTGTAGGTGATGTTGTTCACGTAGAAGTACACCACGGCGATGGTCCACCACAGCCAGCCGGTGACCCCCGGCAGGTACAGCAGCACGGCCATGGGCACGAGCGTGAAGAAGACCTTCAGGCTGAGGTAGGGGAAGGGGAGGTCGCGCGGGTCGCGGATCAGGCGGAGCAGGAAGCGGTCGAACGCCGAGTACCGGTCGGGCGGGGCGAATACCGGGTCGGTGTTCGCGGGAAGGGTGAGCATCGGGGTGTAAGGTGGGGTTTCTTTTCCACCGGGACACTGAGCGCCGTCAGAACTTCCCTGAACGCGAAGAGGGTGCCACGGAGCACCGTGACACCCTCCCCGCATCATCCTGCGCTCAACGTGCGATCACCAGGCGCTGTGCGTGGCCCGCATCGTCGCGCACGAGGTACACCCCGTTCGCCAGGCGGGAAAGGTCGATATCGCAGCGGCCGGCGCGCACCGGCAGGCGGAGCAAGGTGGATCCGCGCAGGTCCGTGAGCTCCACCCACTTCGTCTGCGATGCGGTCGTGATCGAGACGCGATCCGCCGCGGGGTTCGGCGCCAGTGCGAAGAGCGTCGCAGCGGCAGCGGACTCCTCCATGCCCACGGTGCCGGCGCACAGGTAGCCGGCGATGGCGTTCTCCTGGCCGGACCCGTTCGGACGGGTGTAGGTGGTGCCATCGAGCGTGATGTCGGCATCGTGCGCTCCGCCCAGCACGAAACAATCCGGGCCGATGGATACGACATCCTTGGTGTCGAACGAAAGCACGCTCTGAAGGGCGGTCAAGTTGACGTCGTACTTCACCATGTACGGGTCGTTGAACGCGAAGTCGCCAAAGGCATTGAGCTCGCCACCACCGGTGTGGAACACCTTCTTGATCTTGTACGCACCTGGGGAGGCACAGTTGCTGACCGCTCCGGAGGTTCCGTCAAGACGGTAGATGTAGCCGTTGGGGAAGGTGGTGTAGTCCGTGCCGCCCAGCGTCACGGTGCCGAAGAGGGCGTAGAAGGTGGCCCAGACATCACCGCTGTCATCCACGCTGATGCGGAAGCTCTCGGCCAGGTTGGGCTTGACAAGCGGCGTGCTCCAGAGTTGGTTGAGCGCGTTGTCGTACTTGGTGATCTTGTTGCCCCACTGGGCGATCACGTTGTTGGAGGCGTCGATCTCGATGTTGTGGTAGAGTACGTTCTGCAGGTCGCCGCTGCCGGCAGCCGAGGCCACGCTGTTGCCGTTGGCGGGATCGAGCTTCTCGATCGTGGCATCGCCCAGGTTGATGAAGGGGTTGCCGTTGCCGTCCACGGCGATCGCGTTCACGCCGCCCGGGAACGCCTTCACCCAGAGGAGGGTGCCGACCTGTGTGTACTTGGCCACGAAGCCGAAGGTGCCCAAGGGAAGGGTCGTGCCGTCGAACGTGGCCTGTTCCTGGCCGAAGATCCAGCCGGCATTGTAGATGTTGCCTGCTCCATCCGTGGCCACGGACATGCCCTTGTGGTTGCCGAACATCTCGGCGCTGCCGCTCACCTTGGTCCAGAGCTCGTTGCCCTGCGCGTTGAACTTGGCCAGGAAGATGGCGCCAGGCCCCTGGGCATATGCCGTTCCACCCAGGTCCAACGCATCAGTGCGCCATCCGGTGATGATCATGTTGCCGTTCGCATCCGCCGTCACGCCGTTCACGACGCTGCTTGTGGAGCCGATGGAGTTGTTCACCACGCTCTGGTGCGTGGGTGTCTGGGCCTGCATCGACCAGGGGGCCACCAGCGCGAGCAGCGCGATGACGGAGGAGAAGTAGCGTGTCTTCATGTGGTGAGGATGTCCTGCAAAGGATAGGGATCCGCCGGACCTGTGCATCCGGTGATCACCGTATTCCGCGGCCTTGTTCAGCGGCCCTGGCGCTGCGGAGCAACGAAGGGTTCCATCCGGCCCACCTGGCGGTCCATGCCGTTCGCGCCCATGGACCAGATGGTGCCTCCGCCGTCCACGCGGTAGCGCTGGTCCTGCCACGTGAGCGTGAAGGGGTAGGCGGTGCCTGCGGCGTTCTCAAGCCGCCCGAAGGCGATGGGGTCCGCGTACTGGTCGAACCACACCAGCTCCTGCCGGGCGTTGATGTAGTACGTGTTCGCATCGCCGGCGAAGCGCACCACATGGGTGAGGTCGTTCACGAAGGTGAAGGTGAGGCGGTCGCCGGGAACGCTCAACCTGCCGGCCTCCTCCCAGCCCTGCCGTATCGCGGCCAGTCGGGCGTGCTTGGGCGGGTGCGATCGGGTGCCGTGCACGTTGCCGGCCACCTCCATGGCGGCCAGGCTCTCTTCCAGCGTGGCGCCCATGCGGTGCAGGATGAAGCCGGAGTACCGATCGCAGGCCAGCTCGTCGCCCGGGTGCATGGCGTCGGGGTCGAGCGTGTGGCCGAGCAGGTGGTGGGCGATCTCGTGCGCCAGCACGCTCACCGCCGACCAGTCGGTGCGCGTGGAATCGAGGATGCGCGCCATGAAGCCCGGGTTGTACGCGATCACACGCTCGTGCCCCTTGATGTAGGCGTTGGCCGTGCGCACCTGGGCATCCTCACGCACCGTGAAGGTGGGCAACAGGCCCGAGTGCTGCACGATGCGGTACACGGCCTCCTTGGCGGCGGCCTCGTTCATGGCAGGGGCCTGCCCTGCGACCCTTGCGGCGGTCAACAGCATCAATAGCAACAGCGGCCATGCGCGGACCATGGGACCAAGTTACCCCGGCCGCCTGAGCCCGGGCATGGTCGGGCGATCGTCAGGGTCGATCGATCACGAGCCGCTCCACCGAGGTGCGACCATCGCGCTGCGCCACGCTCACCATGTACACGCCAGAGGCCAGGTGCGATACGTCGAGCTTCGTGGTGCCTCGGGGGATCCGGGCGTCCAACACCACGCGCCCGCTCATGTCGCGTGCCGTGAAGGTGCCGGGACCACCGTCCGCCAGATCAAGGGTCACCTCGTCCCGCGCCGGGTTGGGCCACAGGTGCAATTGCGCCGCGGTAAGCTCCGGCACGGCACTGAAGACCTCCACCTGGTGCACCTCGAACTCCAGGCCGGGGGTGTACACACCGATGGGGAACAGCATGTTGTCGGCCTTGTAGAGCACGAAGCTCGAGGAGTTGTCGGAAGAGAACATCACCACGTTGGTCACGGTGTCCCAGGGTGTGATCAACGATCCCGCGGCCGCATAGGTCATCGTGTGGGTCATCACCGGCCCGCCCGCAGGCTGGTAGGTGGTGGTGAAGGTGGATCCGATGCTCATGGGAAAGGCGCACACCTGCTCGGGGATCGGATAGACGTCCGTGCCTTCGCCCAGGAACGAGGCGGCGCTCGACGAGGTGTTGAAGTGCAGGTAGGTCTGCGGGAACGAGTTGCTCTCCGCATAGGCGCACAACGTGGCCGTGGGGTAGTTCGCGGCGTTGGGACTGGCGGTGGGCGGCTGGTACCAGCAGTAGATGTAGGTGCCGCCCCAGGTGGCCGACGAGGCGTCCCAGGTGTTGTTGCTGCCCGTGGTGGTGAGCGTGGGCACGGGGAACACACTGTTCACGTTGTGGTTCTCCATGCGCTGCAGCGCCGGTATGCTCGTGGCCTCGTTGAGCACCGGCTGCGCGTGGAGCGTGGAAGCCTGCATGCCTGCGAGCACCAACAGGAAGGTCAAGGTCCGTTCCATGGTCGCTGGGGTTGGACCATGAAGCTAGGAAGAAGGTGGCGAACGGTCCTGACCATGGTCAGGTGCTGGTCGCGCCTTCACGATGCGCTTCACCAGCCTCTGGAACGCACCGGTGTGCTTGGGAAATGCCGTTGATCGTTCACCTTTGGACCATGCGCATGGGAATGTTGTTCGGGCTGGTGCTGGCGATCGCGGCCTGCACCGGAGAACCGCAAGTGGAAGGGAAGCGTGCCGGTACCTATGCCGCTCCGGAGTGGTCGCTGCACCTGCCGGACCGGCCGCAGGCCCTGCTCGTCCTGTTCCCGTGCTACAGCTGTGATACGAGCGATACACGCACCGAATCGCGCATCGTGGAGGAGGCCGGGTCTCGCGGCGTGGCCGTGCTGCTCATGGGCATCAACCGGCGCATCTTCCTCAGCGAGTCGGAGCTACAGGCGCTGGTGCGGTCCATCCGTATGGCCATCGACGATCACGACCTGCGCAAGGCCCCCGTGTTCTTCGGTGGCTTCTCCTCCGGAGGGAACGTGAGCGTGCTCCTGGCGAAACACCTCGCGCAGCATCCCGAGGCGGGCATCGGACTGAAGGGCCTTTTCGTGGTGGACCCGCCACTGGACCTGGCGCACGTGTACGCCAACTGCGTGAACGATACCGCACATCCGAACCCCGGCACGGCTGAAGAGGCGCGGATGGTGGTGCGCCTGCTCGAGGACAGCCTGGGCCGCCCGCAGGAACATCCGGAGACCTACCTGGCCCGGTCGCCCATCACCTTCGACGATGCGAGCGTGGAGTTGCTGAAGCCCTATGCCGTGCGCCTCTATACCGAGCCGGATACCGTGTGGTGGCGCGAGCAGCGCGGCCAGCGGTACGAGGAGCTCAATGCGTGGCGGCTGAAACAGCTGGAAGCGCAACTGCAACGCGTGCATCATCCTTCAGCGCGGTTGATCGAGACCACGGGCCGGGGCGTCCAGCATGGCCGCCGCCACCCCCACGCCTGGAGCATCGTGGACGAGAAGGAGCTGATGAACTGGGTGCTGGGCGAAGTGAACGACCGGACGGCAGTGCCATGAGCTCCTCCGTCACCATCACCGAGGACGGCCGTTCCGGCCAGGTCATCTACCGTGAAGGGCTGCGGTCCATCACCGGTTATTGGGAGTTCGGCGGCAACGATGTGGTGACCATCGTGAACATGGGGTCACGTGCCGACTGGGAGCGCGCGCACGGGTGGGCGTTGGAGCGGCGCGCGGCGATCCTGCGCTTCGTGGCGGATGAAGCGGTGCGCCAGCGTGCGCCCTCCTGCAGCGCGGAGATCGATGCGGAGAAGGGTGATATCCTGCTGCGACAGGGTGCAGGGTCCGCGTCGGCGCTGGGAGCTCCAGCGCGCGCGGCAGGGGCAGCTGCAGGAGCAGGGCAGGCCAAGGCGGAGGCGTTCGTTCGGCGGTACAGCAACTTGAAGGCCATGGTCGCACTCGGGGTCCTTGTGGTGGCGCTCGTCATCGGCGGTGCGCTCTGGCTCGGGAAGAAGGCGCTCTCGGTCTCACCGGTGAGCGGTGTGCCGCTGAACGAATGCGTGCGCACCGATGCCCACATCGCCTCGCTCATCCAGACCACCGATCCGCACCTGGTGGAGATCAGTGGCCGCGGCGGTAACACCACCACCAGCCTCAGCATCCTGCTCATCCCGCTCGATGGCTCCGATCCGTACGTGGTGCCTGTGGTGAAGGAGGTGTCCGGCAACGGCTACAGCCTGGCCCGCATCCTTGGCAGCGACGGAAGAACGCTCTGGTTCGACTGCATGGGTCTTTATGGCGTGCGCCTGCGCGATCGCCGGCTCGTGGAGGCGGCCGATCTGCGCGAGGCCAACCCCGGCGTGGAGCCGCGATGGTGGGAGGACCCCCGCGGCGCGGACATCGTGGACGGCAGGCTTCACCTCATCAACGACGACCGCAGTGCGGCCATGGACGTGGATCCCGACAGCTGGAAGGCCACCCCTGTGGCCCCCAAGCCCTCCAACGACCGCTTCCAGCGCCACGGGCCCACCGACCATCTGGCATCGGGCCTCCTCATCACTTCGGGCAGCTGGCTCGGCCTGCATGCGCCGGAGGAACTGGAGCGCGACTTCAAGGTGGGGCAGTGGGTGAGGCGCGTGGAGAACGCCGAGGACGCCAGGCGGGAACGGCGCCTCTTCCGCGCAACGCTCGAACCCGGATCGGACACCGCGCACTTCCGCATCCGCAGCATCGTGCCCCTTTCCGATAGCGGATATGTGAACGCCGCCTTCCTGCGCCTGCACGCGAAAGCAGAGCCGTTGCGCCTCACCGACCCCGAGAGCGTGCTGATGGTGCACACGGACAAGCCGGGTCTGGGCGGCAGGTTGGTCGTATCGCGCCTGGACCTGGAAGGAAAGGTCCTGTGGCGCGTGGACACCGGCCTGGACCGCTTCTCGGTCTCGCAGATACTGCCCGGTGCCGACGCGTTCGCCTTTGTGGGCACACGTCCACCGGTGGAGGGCAAGCTGAGCGAGCCGCTGGTGGTGCTGGTGGACAATGCCACGGGCAGGTTGACGGTGCATTCCTTGTGGCGCTGAACTTCGCCCGGGGCAACGGCGCGCACGTGGCCCGCGTCAATGCTCCTCCCACGAACCCGGTGACATGAACGCCCTGGCCAACGCATACCGCTTCTATGCAGGCTCCTTCGCGGGGTTCAGCCGGCCGATCTGGCTGCTCACGTTCGCCACGTTCGTGAACCGCGCGGGCACCATGGTCGTGCCCTTCCTTTCGCTGTACCTCACCAAGGACATGGGGCTCTCGCTCGCCGAGGTGGGCTGGATCATGAGCAGCTTCGGCGCCGGCTCGGTGGTGGGCTCCTGGCTCGGTGGCCGGCTGTCCGATGGCATCGGGCACCGCACGGTGATGGTGGGCGCGCTGGTCACTTCGGGCCTGGCCTTCATCGGGCTGCAATACGTGCGCGGCTTCCTGCCGTTCTGCGCGGGCGTCTTCGTGCTCATGGTGCTCAGCGATGCCTTCCGCCCGGCCATGTTCGTGGCCATCCGCAGCTACGCGCCGCCCGAGCAGCGCACGCGCGCCGTCACGCTCATCCGCCTGGCCATCAACCTGGGCTTCAGCCTGGGTCCGGCGCTCGGCGGCTTCATCATCGCGCACGGCGGCTTCGGCGGCCTCTTCTGGGTGGACGCGCTCACCTGCCTTGCGGCGGCGTTGATCCTGGGCGCCGGCCTTCCGCGCATGGATGCGGGATCGGCATCGGCCGCCACGGAAGGCGCCTCGGCCGCATCGCCGTACCGCGATGGGCCCTACCTGCTCTTCCTCGTCATCGTCGCGCTCATCAGCATTCCCTTCCTGCAGTACTTCAGCAGCGTGCCGCTCTACTACAGCCAGGTCCACGGGCTCAGTGAGGAGACCATCGGCCTGATCCTCGGCAGCAACGGCCTGCTCATCTTCCTTACGGAGATGCCACTGGTGCGCTACTGCGAGGAGCGGCGGCTCGGGCTGCACACCATCCTGCGCGTGAGCGTGCTGCTGATCGCGGCCAGCTTCGCGCTCCTGAACCTCGTGCCCACGGTCGCCTTCCTGTGGGTGGGCATGCTCTTCATGACGGTGGGGGAGATGCTGTGCTTCCCCTTCACCAACCGCATGGCCAATGAGCGTGCGGACCGTGGCCGGCCGGGGGCCTACATGGCGCTCTACACCATCGCCTGGAGCGTGGCGCACATCATTGGTCACAGCCTCGGCCTCAACCTGATCGCATGGACCGGCTACGTGCGCACGTGGTGGATCTTCACCGGGGTGCTGCTGGTGTGCGTGGGGCTGCTCTACCTGTTGGAGCGGATGATGCGTCGTGAGGGCGTGAAGGCGCGCTGAGCCGCGGGCATCAGCCCAGGGCCGACACCACGCCCTCGATCGCGTCGGTGAGCTTGTCGCATGCGCGGATGGTGTCGCTGAGCAGTTCGGCACGCGGCGTCATGGTGCTTTCGCGGAGCTTGTCCACGAAGGGGCGGAGCTCCTCGCTGCGCGCATCGGTGCCGATGCCGCGCTCCATCTGCGCCTCGATGTCATGGAGCAGCCCCTCGTCGATGCGGCCATGGCGCAGCTCGGTGCGCAGCATGTCCACGGTGCGGCGGAGGATGCGTAGCGCGCGCACGAGCTCTTGGTCGGTCATGGGCGCGAAGATCGGGCGCTCAGAACGTCCGCAGCACCTCGCCTTCATCCACCAGGCCCAGCAGCCGCACCCCCAGCTCACCGCCCGGGGTGGTGTACGCCACCTCGAAGCAGCCGAGCATCGGCCTTCCGTACTGCGTGCCGCGGAACACGTAGTTCTCCTGGGGCGGCGCATCGGCCGGGAGCCATCCCAGGGGCTCATCCTTCGCGCGCAGGGATCCGTAGCGTTGTTGAAGCACCTCAATGAACTCGTTCCAGCGTGGCGGCTCGGCCCAGCGGAACCGGTCAGCCTCAAGGCCCTGGGTCAATTGAGCCGGTGTAAGCTCCTGCCCCTCGCGCAGCAAGAACGGTTCGAACGTGCCATCCGCGGTCCGCTCCATCAGCAGGGCGGCCCCGGGCAGCATGCGCACACCGCGATGGTAGGAGCCCAGCGGCGGCGCGGGTGCGTGGTAGGGGCGGTTCGCGGCGGTGATCACCAGGTCGGGGATGTCATCGGAGGTGAGGTCGATGGCCTCATCCGGCGGAATGCCCGGCGGCACCATCACCTGCGGCTCCACCGGTCCATGGCCGAAGTCGAAGGGAGGTTCACTGGGTTCGCGCTTCGGTGCGATGGGGTCGCCTTCCTCACCATAGCCGTTCGGCACACGCACCACATGCTTCGTCCTGACCACCACGCGACCATAGGGATAGGGCAGTTCGAACGCGAAGGCCGCGACGCTCGTGCCGCGGTGGTTCGCGCTGCGCAATACCAGCGTGTGCCCGTCGTGATGATCGCCCGTACCGTACCAACCGTCCTGGTCCTTCGTGATCGCCGGACCGAACGGCCGCTCCAGCAGCCAGAACTCCGTGGGGTGGTCCTCATCGGTCCAGCGCAGTTGCTTGAAGTGGATGCGCTTGGCGAGCAGGCCCGTGTCCAGGCGTGTGCTGTCCTCCAGCGTGTACCAGCGCTGCGTGCTGGGTGTGTTCCACATCAGGATGGCGTTGCCACTGAGCGTGCGCACGCCCACCAGGTGCTTGCCCAGGTAGCCGGGTTGCTGTGGATCGGCGATGTGGATCGTTCGGGTGGTGATCAGCAGGTCCGCGATGCCGTCGC
>JAEUSV010000028.1 GCA_016788485.1 Flavobacteriales bacterium | reverse complement strand
CAGCCCTACACTCCGCGCCACACTCCGGCCATCCCGGCCGCCCGTGCGCTCTTGCCGCGACGCCGTGCCGTGATGCCGCGACTCCGCGCCGTGATGCCGCGACGCCGCGCCGTGATGCCGCGACGTCGTGCCGTGATGCCGCGGCGCCGGGCCGTGATGCCGCGGCGCCGTGCCGTGATGCCGCGACGCCGTGCCGTGATGCCGTGACGCCGTGCCGTGATGCCGCGACGCCGCGCCGTGATGCCGGAATGCAACCCTGCGCGCTCCCCTCCACGTATACTACCTTATTCTTAGTCGATGCCGCCCAGGTCGGGCCACGGGCTTATGCAAGGGCACCAGGCGTGAGCTACTGCCTGCGCGTCCTAAACCTCCCGCAGGTGCTCGCCCCGGCCTCTGGGGCATGTTGAACGCTCGACCCGCCACGATCGGAGGCCGCATGGGCCAGCGATCATCACGGCACCATCACCAGCCGTGCATGGCGCTCTCCGCTCCCATCCAGGATCGCGAGCACGTAGGGGGCGGCGGCCAGCCCTTCCGTGGCGATGCGCTGCACCGCACCGGACCCGGGTGAGCGGCGCACGAGGTGTCCGCTGAGGTCGCGCAGCTCGAGCCCCGTGATGACCACGCGCGGCGACGCCTCCACCACGATGGCCTCGGGCCCCATGCTCACCGTGAACCCGCCGACCGCGGGGGTGGCGATCCCCTGCCCGTCGTTGAGGCAGTACGCCACACGGCCGCTCCATTCATAGGTGCCGAAGGGCATGCCAAAATCACGCGGCAATGCATAGGCCACCGTGATGCCGATGTGCGCGTTGCTCTCCACCACCCCGCCGGGCGGCGTGAAGTTCCCGAAGGAGAAGAGCCCATCGACCGAGCGGTCGGTGAGGAAGAACGACACGGTGTCGCCCGGCATCATATCAATGGCCAGGGGGATGGGAATGACGGCCGTGTACTGTTGCTGGAAGCCGGTGTTCGCGGAGGTCACCTGCACGGTGTCCAGGGCGGTCCAAGCCGCGGGGTCGTTGGTATGCCCCACGTAGCCGCCCCAGCGCGTGTGCAAGGCGTACGAGCGCGTGCCGGGCAGCAGGTTCGCCGAGAGGTGATCGAGCGTGACCGGCGCAGTGGCCACCACGCTGAACATGAGGCCCTGCTGATCGACGAAGTTGCCCAGGACGGTGTGCACACTGTCGCACACGGTCTGGGCCGGTGCTGCCCATGCCACGCTCGACGCGGCAATGGCGAACAGGGAACGGAAATGCATGGGCGTTGGTGGGTATTCGGTCGTCCTGTAAAGGTGGGCAATGCTCGTGGTCCGGCATCCGCCTACCAGCCCCCGCCCCCGCCTCCCCCACCTCCGCCACCGGAGAACCCACCACCACCGGAGCCCCCGCTCTTGCTGGGCGGCGTGCTCGACGCCTGCACGCTGCTTGACAACGCGGAGCTCATGCTGTGCGAGAACATGCCGTAGTTCATGACCCGGCCGGTGTACCACGTGGTGCGGTAGTTGGGGTCCACCAGCGCCCGGTCGATCATGGATTGGAAGCGCTCACCCCAGACCTCCTCCACCCCGAAGGCGATGGCGTAGGGCAGGTAGTGCTCGAAGACCTCGGGCGTTACGGTGGGCGGGTTGAAGTGCTGCAGCTGCTTCTCCTCCGCGGCACCCAGGTACATCTTGAAGCCGAGCAGCCGCGACCGCAAGGCCTGTTTCTCCTCGCTCGGCCGCTTGATGAGGTAGGTGTACAGCAGGAAGATGAACACGTTGGCCACCAGGAAGGCGGCGATGTAGACCACGTCCTCGTCGCCCAGATAGGAGTTGTGCAGCACGATCATGGAGATCACGCACACGGCCACCGTGAGCATGGGCACCCCCCAGAACCGCCAGTTGTTGCCCTTGTTGAGGAAGTCGTGCCACTGGTCGCGCAAGGCACCGCGGTAGGAACTGGCCATGCTCTCCACGCTGGGGTCGTAGCTGCCGCTGATGGTGAAGCTGTCGCGGCCCGAGCCGAACATGCTGTTGAGCAGGGCCTGCTCCTCCGGGGGCAGGCCGCTGCCGGGCTTCAGCTTCACGATGGTGTACACCGTCTTGCTGAAGAGGCCGAGCAGCACGTCCTCCTTCGCTTCGTCGATGCGGATGAAGCCCTTCACGGCCAGGTCGATCATGGCCGGTGTGATCTGGTCGTTGGCGTAGCTGCCCTTCATGACCATGGCCACAGAGGCGGGCGAAAGGCCGTCGGGCGGCTCGAAGAGCGGGATCACCGTGGGTGCATCGGGGTCGCGGCCGAAGCGGACCCAGGTGAAGAAGTAGTAGAGGAGCAGGAGCAGCGTAACAAGCGCGCCGACCAGGGGCACGGCGTACAGCTCCAGGAAGCCGGGCGGCGGCGGCTCGGGCACCACGCCCTTGGGGAAGCCCACCGCCACGGTGAGGCCTTCGTAGTAGCCCAGGGCGCGGCCTGTGAAGCGCACCGTGCGCGCATCGATGATGCTGTCGCGGCACGCGCGCTCGGTGGAGCCGAGGCTGCCGGTGTAGCAGGCGGTGCGCGTGACCTCGGCGCCGGGCGGCAGGTGGATGAGGGCCGAGATGCTGTCCACCGAGAAGGCCCAGCCGTTGCCGTTCACGTTCCAGTAGACCTCGTCGAAGTCGGGGAAAAAGCCGAGCTGGCCCTTGGTGGTGTAGGTGAGCGTGTACGGGTAGTCGCCGGGCTCGAGCAGGTTGCCCTCGCTGCCCACGTACACCACGAGCTCGTCGCCCTCGGTGGCGGTGTGGTACGGACTGGTGGCGCCGAACACCTGCACCGCCTGCAGGTCGTACTTCACGCGGATGGTGCGGCCGTTGTGGTCCGTGAAGCGCAGGGGCAGCCGCCGCACGATGCCGCGCTTGAACTCGATGCCCTCCACGTGCACGTTGATCTGCTCCGTCACTGTGAGCTGCCCATCGGGCTCCACGGTGAGGTCGGTGTGCCACGCGTTGATCCGCTCGGTCTGGCCGTGGAGCTGCACGCCCACCACCAGCGAAGCCAGCAGCAGCCAGCGGCGCATCAGGAGAACTTCACTTGGGGCGCCTGCTTCTCCGCGGGGTTCTCCAATTCGAAGAACACCGACCTCACGAAGCCGAACGCGTTGGCGATGAGGTTGCTGGGGAAGCTCTCGATGAGCGTGTTCTGCTCGCGCACGTTGCCGTTGTAGTAGCGGCGTGCCTTCTCGATGTCGCCCTCGATCTGGGCGAGCGCCCCCTGCAGCTCCAGGAAGTTGGTGTTCGCCTTCAGCTCGGGGTAGCGCTCGGCCACGGCGAAGAGGTTCATGAGCGCCCCGCTCAGCTGCTTCTCGGCGGCCTGGTGGCCCTCCACGGTGGTGGCCTGCTGTGCGGCGGTGCGCGCGCGCGTCACGCTTTCAAAGGTCTCCTTCTCGTGCGCGGCGTAGCCCTTCACCGTTTCCACCAGGTTGGGGATGAGGTCGTAGCGCTTCTTCAGCTGCACATCGATGCCGCTCCAGGCTTCGGCCACCAGGTTCTTCAGCTTCACCAGCTTGTTGTAGATGCCGATGGCGTAGAGCACGAGGAGCAGGAGAAGGGCTCCGAGGATGGGGGCGACCATGGGAAGGGTGTTGGGGTTGGTGATCGAATGTAAGGGGGCGCCGGTGGAAACACCTACGCACCGCACACCCCTACGGCATCACCCACTTGCCCGTGCGCACAACACCGTCCGCGCCCCACAGGGCGTAGAGGTAGGCGCCGCTGCCGGGCGGAGCGTACACTACATCGATGGGGCCGGCGGGCACGGGCAGGCGCGCGAGCGTGCGCCCCAGCACATCGTGCACCATCAGCGTGTGCGGGCCGGGACCGGGATCAGACCCGATGAAGCGCACCAGGCCCGCTGCGGCATCCACGCGTACCAAGAGGCCGGGCGGCAACGCGGCCTCGGCCAGCCCCACAGTGGTGCAAAGGCCGGGCATGTGGGCATCGAGCCACACCAGGCGACGCGTGATCCAGGCCTTCAGCGTGTCGAGCTCGGCGGCGTAGGTGGTGGCCACGGGGTTCACCTCGGGCGCGGGTCCGCTGATGCCCAGGATGGGCCACTTCTGGAAGTGGCGCTGCTGCGCGTATCGCACCCGATCGCCGATGCTGTCGATGATGTTGAACATGTACGCCGTGTCGAGCACCGTGGCGCGCAGGTCCTGGTAGGTGCACTGCAGCTCGCGGGTGAAGCTGCTGTCCTGCAGCAGGCGCACGTACCAGCCGCACGAGTAGTTGTCCGTGGGGCAGTCGTTGATGAGGTGGGCCCAGCCGCTTCCGTCGGTGTTGTCGAAGATGTCGCAGCCCCAGAGGTCCTTCCAGGCCCAGTCGAAATCCCAGGTGGGCCCCGCCTTCAGTTTGCCGCCGTTGCTGGCCTTGTCCTTGTGGAAGAACACGCTCTTCTTGAAGCCGTCGTTGCTGCGGGCCAGCTCGTTCACGAGGAAGTAGGCGATGAAGGAGGGCGTGTCGAGGTAGCGCCGGTAGCCCGTGGCCGTATCCGCGAAGGCGGGGCTGTACAGCGCGGTCTCCAGGCTGTCCACGTAGGCGGCGATGTAGCTGCGCTGCTGGGGGGTGATGTCGGCGGGCGCGGGTTCCTCGTACACGAAGTGCACGTCGAAGCCGGGGTGGTCGATGGGCGCGTAGTTGGACTGGAAGCTGTTGAAGTTGTCCCAGTAGTTCTGCTGCAGGATGTAGCCGCCGGTGAGCTCATCGCCGGCGTTGTCCAACGGCGTGAGGCGTGCGATGTCCACGCGTCCGCTGTCGCGCTTGATCTTCTCGCCGAACAGGTAGATGCCCTTGTACACGCTGTCGATGAGCACCTCGCACAGGTGCGTGCGCGGCGCGTACTGGCCCATGTCGGCGAAGAGGCGGTGCGCGAGCTGGTTGCGCACGAGGGAGCGGTCGTTGTAGTTGCTCAAGAGCACCCAGTCGTTCTCGGCGGGCATGCCCAGCAGCGATACATTGTTGTTGCCGCCAAGGGAGTCGCGTGTTTCGAGCGAATAGGGCCGCTGCGGGTAGCCGTAGGAGCTGGCGCCGCGGCGCTCGATGCCGATGTGCCCGTCGTACACGTTGGCCGGATCGGTGAGGTAGGTGATGGCGCCGGGCCCGTTGTACTTGATCTGCATCAGCGCCGCGATCTTGGGCTCATCGGGTATCGCCTGGCCCAGGGTGTTGATGAGCACGATGGGGATCTCCGAACTGTCCAGCTGGATGGCGCCTGGGTCGGTGACGCAGAGCTCGAAGGCCCCCG
>JAEUSV010000014.1 GCA_016788485.1 Flavobacteriales bacterium | reverse complement strand
CCCGAGAGCACGCTGCTGATGATGGTGGCGGCCTTCGGCGGCTACGAGCAGGTGTGGGAGGCGTACAAGGTGGCCATCAAGGAGAAGTACCGCTTCTTCAGCTACGGCGACGCCATGCTCATCGTCTGATCGGATGATTTTCCGAAGAAAGCCGCGGCTCACCGCGGCTTTCTTCGTTCGGGGCCTTTGCAAGCTGCGGGCGATGGTGTTTCTTCACCGGCCATGGAACGGTCCGCCATCATCGTGGCCGGGGGCAGCGGCAGGCGCATGGGCGCGGCCATCCCCAAGCAGTTCCTGCTGCTCCAGGGCGAGCCGCTGCTCTTCCACACCCTGCGCGCCTTCCACGCCTTCGACCCGCACATGCCGCTGGTGCTGGTGCTGCCGGCCGACCACCACACCACCTGGGAGGACCTCTGCGCGCAGCATGAGTTCGAGGTGCCCCACACCCTGGTGGCCGGGGGCGCCGAGCGCTTCCACAGCACCCTGGAGGGGCTGAACAGCGTGCTCCACGATGGGCTGGTGGCCGTGCACGACGGCGTGCGTCCCCTGGTGAGCCCCGCCCTCATCGCCCGCTGCTTCAACGCCGCCATGGTGCGCGGTGCGGCCATCCCCGTGGTGCCCATCCCTTCCAGCGTGCGCCGGGTCGAGGGCTCCACCTCCCACGCCGTGGACCGCAGCGCCCTGCGCGCCGTGCAGACCCCGCAGTGCTTCAAGGTGGACCTGCTGCGCGAAGCCTTCGAGCTGCCCTACGACCCCGCCTTCACCGACGAGGCCACCCTCGTGGAGCGCCTGGGGGTGAACATCCAGCTCGTGGACGGCGAGGACCACAACATCAAGGTCACCACCCCCTTCGACCTGGAGGTGGCGGAACTGGTGCTGGGGGGGCGGGGATAGACTTTCCTTCGGGTGGTCGCGTTCCTGTCGCGATGAAGCTGCTCACTAACCCCTGGTTCCTGCTCGGTATTGGGCTGTGGCAGCTGGTGGTGGTGTTCACACCGGTTTCGCTGTATGGCTTCTGGTCGGATGTGGTGTTCTTCGTGGCTTGGCTTCTTTGGAGCACACTACTGGTGGTGAGCGGAGAACTGCGGCCGAAGTGGATGCAAGGCACTTGGGCAGCGATCCTCAGTATCGTGCTTGCCTTATCGATCATTTTCACAGGAACGCTCGGAGCCTTGCTCATGACATCTGAGTTCATCAGCACTCGCTCGGTACCGCAGGCTATCAAGCTCCAAGGGGTCTTCTTGGTGAATCAGTACTTCACCCCGACAGGAGCGATCGGCTGCGGCATGGGGCAATTGACGACCGTAAAGGCCTTTGTACTGTTTCCGATTGTCGAATACCGCACCGAGTACGACCCCTGCATCCACGAGGACTATGGCTGCTTCATCGAGAAGGGCAGCTGGGAGGCCTGTGGCTACTGAGCCGGGATGCCCGACCTTTGCAGCACGATGAGCGACAAGAGCACCGACATCCGCGAACTTACCCTGGAGGAGGTGCAGGCCCTGGTGGCGGAGCTGGGCGAGAAGCCCTACCGCGCCAAGCAGCTGTGGGAGTGGCTGTGGAAGAAGAAGGCGCGTTCGTGGGAGGCCATGAGCGACCTGCCCAAGACCTTCCGGGCGCAGCTGGCCGAGCGCTGCGTGCTGCGACCGCTGGTGCTGGCCGAGGAGCAGCGCAGCACCGACGGCACCGTGAAGTGCGCGTTCAGGACCCACGACGGCCATGTGGTGGAGGGCGTGCTCATCCCCACCCCCACCCGCCTCACCGCCTGCATCAGCTCGCAGATCGGCTGCAGCCTCACCTGCACCTTCTGCGCCACCGGCAAGCTCAAGCGCATCCGTAACCTGGGCGTGGGCGAGATCTTCGACCAGGTGGTGCTGATCGACGAGCTGGCGCGCAAGTACTACAAGGAGGGCCTCACCAACATCGTGTACATGGGCATGGGCGAGCCCCTGCTCAACTACGCGAACACGCTGCGCAGCGCCGAGCGCATCAACGCGCAGGACGGCCTGGGCATGGGCGCGCGACGCATCACGGTGAGCACCGCCGGCATCGCCAAGATGATCCGCAAGCTGGCCGACGACGATCCCAAGTTCAGCCTGGCGCTGAGCCTGCACGCCGCCAACGACGCCAAGCGCGGCCGCATCATGCCCATCAACGAGCAGAACTCGCTCGCCGAGCTGAAGGACGCCCTGCGCCTCTACACACGCCGCACCGGCCGCTCCGTGACCTTCGAGTACATCCTGCTGCGCGGATTCAACGACTCGCTGGCCGACGCGCAGGAACTGGTGAAGTACGCCAGCGACGTGCACGCCAAGGTGAACCTGATCGAGTACAACCCCATCGATGGCGGCGAGTACGGCCGCACCGACCCCGAGGTGGCCGAGGCCTTCCAGCAGTACGTGGAGAAGAAGGGCATCGTCACCCGCATCCGCCGCAGCCGCGGCCGCGACATCGACGCGGCATGCGGGCAGCTCGCCAACAAGAACGAGCCGGCGTTGAAAGAGGGGGAACGTGTGATGAAGTGAGGGGCTACCACCCCAGGCCCACCTTCACGCCCAGGAAGAGCGCGGGCACCACGTCGTCGATCGTCTCGAAGTCATACGACCAGATCCCGGTGACGGTATCGTAGTTTTCGGTCACCGTTTCCATGCGCCGGTTGCGCAGGCCGATGCCCCCGTAGAAGTCGAAGAGCCAGTTGCTGGTGGCGCTCAGGTTCTGGAAGCCGTAAAGCAGCCGGATGTCGTTGTAGGTGCGCGTGTCGCGGTAGCGGGTGTCGGTGAGCTCGCCGTTGGCGTCCTTGGCCCGGATGTCCTTGAGGTAGTCGAGGTGGGCGAAATCGAGGTGCAGGTAGGGACCCTGCGGCTCGATGTCGTCCTGGAAGTAGTACCGGAAGCCGGCATGGATGCTGGGGCCCACGATGATCTCGGTGCCCGCGCTGTAATCGTCCACATCGTCGCCGGAGGCGGAGAGCCCGATGTAGTTGCGGAAGGTGATGCCTGCGGCGATCTCGGCGCTCACGTTGTGCGAGATGGCACGCTCGTAGTACACCGGGAACTCGCCGCGGAAGAAGGAGAACGCGTTGAGCTTGATCACGTTCTTCACGCAGTTCACCGTATCGAAGGCGGCGGCCACGCGGTCCTTGTACAGCACCACCTTGGTCTTGTCCTGGGCCCAGGCGCCCTGCGACAGGCACACGGCGAACAACAGGCCCTGGATCAGGCGTTCCTTCGACATCCCGGCCAAGATAAGGGGCTCCCCCGTTCGCTGCCGGTCCATGCCGCATCTTTGCCGGGCAGCCATGTCGTCCGCAGCCCCTTCCCCCACCACGGCCAGGCGCCTTACGCTGGACGAGATCCAGCGGCCCATCGCGGCGGAGATGAAGGCCTTCGAGGGGCGCTTCCGGGAGGCCATGCGCAGCAAGGCGCCCCTGCTGGACCGCATCATGCACTACATCGTGCAGCGCAAGGGCAAGCAGATGCGGCCCATGTTCACCCTGCTGAGCGCGCGCCAGTTCGGTCCGGTGAACGACGCGGGCTACGCGGCCGCCAGCCTCATCGAGCTGCTGCACACCGCCACGCTGGTGCATGACGACGTGGTGGACGGCAGCCCCATGCGCCGCGGCTTCTTCAGCATCAACGCCCTTTGGAAGAACAAGGTGGCCGTCCTGGTGGGCGACTACCTGCTGAGCCGTGGCCTGCTGCTGGCCGTGGACCAGCAGCAGTTCGAGCTGCTGCGCATCGTGAGCACGGCCGTGCGCGAGATGAGCGAGGGCGAGCTGCTGCAGCTGGAGAAGGCGCGCGGCCTGAACTTCAAGGAGGAGGTGTACTTCGAGATCATCCGGCAGAAGACCGCCAGCCTGATCGCCGCCTGCTGCGCCAGCGGGGCCAGCGCCGGCGGGGCCGGTGCCGACGAGGTGGCCCGCATGAAGCGCTTCGGCGAGCTCACCGGCATCGCCTTCCAGATCAAGGACGACCTTTTCGACTACAACAACGCCCAGGACAGCGGCAAGCCCACGGGCCTGGACATCAAGGAGAAAAAGCTCACCCTGCCCCTGATCCACGCGCTGCAACAGGTGAGCGCGGCCGACCGCCGCTGGATGGTGGACGTGGTGAAGAACCGCAGCGAGGACGGCGACGCCGTGGCCCGCGTGGTGGCCATGGTGGTGGAGGCCGGCGGCATCGCCCACGCCACCAGGCGCATGCACGAGCACCGCGACGAGGCCCTGGCCGTGCTGCACACCTTCCCCGCCACCGACGCCCGCCACGCCCTCGAAGGCCTGGTACACCTCACCGTGGACCGCACGAAATGAACCGCCCGCCCTTCCTTCCCCTCCTGGCGCTGCTGGCCGCCTGCAACGGTCCGGCCGGCGCACCGCCCGCTCCCCCCGCCGCCGCCGCGCCCGACACCGCCGCTGTGGCCCGCCCAGACACCGCCCTGGTTCGCGACGGCCATCAGCAGGTGCGCGATACCGAAGGCCGGCTGCTGATGGAAGGCGATGTGCGCAACGGCAAGCGCCATGGCCTGTGGACGGCCTACCACCCCAACGGCGCGGTGCAGAGCCGCAACGAGTACCGCGACGGCGTGCTGCACGGCCTCACCACCACCTTCCGGCCCGATGGCGCCCTGCTCTACCGAGGCCAGAACGCCAACGGCCACCCCGTGGGCTCCTGGTCGTTCCACGATGCGATCGGCACCCAGGTGCGCACCGTGGAATACGACAGCACGGGGGCCGAGGTGGTGCGCCGCTGAACCGCCGTCCACGATCCATCCACAGCCTATCCACAGGCCGCTGACACGTTGTTCACGTGCAGCGTGCACAACCGGCGGCCCTCGGGCCCTGCGCGGCGGGGTACCTTCGCGGCCTTCCCATCCATGATCACCCCGGGCACCATCCAGAAGGTCAAGGACGCCGTGCGCATCGAGGAGGTGCTCAGCGACTTCGTGGCGCTCAAGCGCAAGGGACCGCGCTACCTGGGCCTCTGCCCCTTCCACAACGAGAAGACCCCCAGCTTCAACGTCAGTCCCAACCTGGGCATCTACAAGTGCTTCGGCTGTGGCGAGAGCGGCGACGCCATCAGCTTCCTCACCAAGCACGAGCACCTCAGCTACCCCGAGGCCATCCGCTGGCTGGCCAAGCGCTACCAGATCGAGATCGAGGAGGAGGAGCAGTCGCCCGAACAGCAGCTGGAGCAGAGCGAGCGCGAGGCGCTGGCCGTGATCCAGCAGTGGGCGCTCAACTGGAGCGTGGACCAGCTCTGGAACACCGACGAGGGGCGCCGCATCGGCCTGGCCTACTTCAAGGAGCGCGGCTTCACCGAGGCCACCATCCGCACCTTCCAGCTGGGCTACGTGCCCGAGAAGGGCGACGCCTTCGCCACCGCGGCCATCGCCAACGGCTTCAACCCCGAGCTGCTCGAGAAGGCCGGCTGGATCAAGCGGCGCGAGGACGGCACGCCGTGGGACTTCTTCCAGGGGCGCGTCACCTTCCCCGTGCACGGGCTCACCGGCCAGCCCATCGCTTTCGGGGCGCGCACGCTGCGCAGCGACAAGAAGCTGCCCAAGTACTTCAACAGCCCGGAGAGCGTGCTCTACATCAAGAGCCGCTCGCTCTACGGCATCCACTTCGCCAAGAAGGCGATCGTGGAGCAGAACACCTGCTGCCTGGTCGAAGGGTATACGGACGTGATCAGCCTGCACCAGGCGGGCATCACCAACGTGGTGGCCAGCAGCGGCACCAGCCTCACCGAGGACCAGGTGCGCCTGATCAAGCGCTACGCGCCGGGCGTCACCATCCTGTACGACGGCGATACGGCGGGCATCAAGGCCAGCCTGCGCGGCATCGACCTGATCCTGAAGGAGGGCCTGAGCGTGAAGGTGGTGCTCTTCCCCGACGGCGAGGACCCGGACAGTTTCGCTCGCTCACGCCCCAGCAGCGAGCTCGCCGCCTTCATCCGCGACAACGCGAAGGACTTCCTGGTCTTCAAGGCCGGCCTGCTCATGGCCGACGCCGGCGACGACCCCGTGCGCAAGGCCGCGCACATCCACGAGATCGTGGAGAGCATCGCCCTGGTGCCCGACCACGTGCTGCGCTCGCTCTACGTGCAGCAATGCAGCCGCCTGCTCCAGGTGAACGAGCAGGCCCTGATCAGCGAGCTCAACAAGGTGCTTCGCCGCGCCTTCCGCAAGAAGCTCGGCGGCGACCAGTCCATGCCCGAGGAGATGCTGGCTCCCGAGGTGGCCCCGCCGCAGCCCGAGGTGGAAGAGCTCGGCACACGGCCGCAGGAGCGCGACCTGCTGCGCATGCTGCTGCTCTACGGCGACCAGCGCATCGTGGTGCCGCTGCAGGACATGGAGACCGGCGGTTCCACCGAGGAGGAGACCAGCGTGGCGGAGCTCATCTTCCAGGAGCTGGCCACCGACAGCATCACCTTCGACGATGCCGTGCTCAACGCCATCTTCCTGGACTATCGCCACCAGCTCAACCGGGGCGCTCCGCTTGATGCCCAGCGCTATGCGGCGCACGAGAACGAGGCCTGGCGCGATGCCGCGATCGACATCCTCAGCGAGAAGCACCTGCTGAGCCCCAACTGGACCGACCGCCACAAGATCCAGGTGCCCCACGAGCGCGACAGGCTCCTGGATGCGGTGATCGAGGCGATGACCTTGCTGAAGGAGCGCCGTGTGGACCGCATGATACGCGAGCGGCAGGAACAGCTGCTCACCATCACCGACGAGGCGGAACTGCTCACCGTGCTCGCGGGCATCCTCGAGCTCAACGAGGTGAAGAAGCTCCTCGCGAAGCAGACCGGCCGCGTTGTGGTGGGCTAATGTGCGTAGGGCGAACGGCCCACGTCCACCTGCCTGCCGCTGCGCTCCACGCTGGTCACGAAGTACTTCGTCTCACCGCGCCAGGGCAGACGCACGTAGCGCTCCACGTAGTGCAGGTTCACGCGTTCGCCGCTGAGCGACACCTGCTCAAGGCTCTTCAGCAGGCTGTCGTTGCCACCCTCCACGCTGAAGGAGAACACCTCGTTCATGGCGTTCCCCTGCGCGTCCACTGCGCCGAAGCTCTGCAGGTTCACCTGGCCCTCCCAGGTCTTGAACAGCATGCCGCGCTGGCTCAGCTTGATCACCACGCCCGAGCGGATGCCTTCACTGTAGCTCGCGTAGTAGAAGAAGAGCATGAGCAGCACGAAGAGCGCGGCCAGCATCAGGAGGATGTTCCGGAAGGTGCGCTTGATCCTGTGGCCGATGCGGCCGGTGGTGGTCTGCGGGGCGTCCATGGTGCCAAGGTAAGCGCGGCGCCGCACGCTACTTTCGTCGGGTGGGGCACCACCACCGCCATCCTCCCGGGCACGACCATGCGCACCACGCGCACGGGCCGGCGCAGCGCTCCACCGCGGCCCTGCGCACCGCTTTCCTGATCAACGCGGCCTTCACGCTGGTGGAGGCGGCCGGCGGCTGGTGGACGCACAGCATCGCGGTGCTCACGGACGCGCTGCACGACCTGGGCGACTGCCTGGTGCTTGGGCTCGCGTGGTACCTGCAGCGGCTTGCCGCGCGCGGCCGCGACGGTGCGTACACCTATGGCTACGGGCGTTACGCGATGTTGGGCGGCTGGGCCAGCGCATGGGTGCTCATCGCCGGCTCGCTGGTGGTGACCGCGGGCGCGCTGCCCCGGCTGTTCGCACCCACCCTGCCCCACGCGGACGGCATGGCCCTGATCGCCGTCTTCGGCCTGGTGATGAACGGGCTCGCCGCATGGCAGCTGCACGGGCATGGCTCGCTCAACGAGCGTGGCGCCTACCTGCACCTGCTGGAGGACGTGCTGGGCTGGGCGGCCGTGCTGGTGGGCGCCTTGGTGATCCGCTTCACCGGGTGGGCCATCATCGACCCGCTGCTCTCCATCGGCATCGCGGCGCTCATCCTCGTCAATGCGTCCCGCATGCTCCGCCAGGGCACCGCGATCCTCATGCAGCGCGGCCCCGAACGCATCGATGCCACCGCCGTGCGCGCGGCCCTGCTGGCGCTTCCCGGGGTGCGCGATGTGCACGACCAGCATGCCTGGAGCCTCGACGGCAGCTACACTGTGCTCACCGTGCACCTGGTGGTGGACGTCGGCGACCTGCACGCGGCGCAGCGGGTGAAGGCCGCCGCACGCCATGCCCTGCATCACCTGGGCGTGCAGCACGCCACCATCGAGATCGAGCTTCCCGGTGAACCCTGCGAGCTCCTCCATCACTGACGACATGCCCCTCCGCAAACGCCTGTTCCGCCTGCTCGCCGCCGTCAACAAGGCGGTGCTTCCCAAGCTCTGGGACAAGGACCTCACGCGCCTTTCACCGCTGCAGAAGGCGGTCGCGGGCTATCGCTACTGGGTGACGCGCAACGCCCTCTGAAACGACGAGGCCCCGCCGGTGCATCACCGGCGGGGCCTCGGACCGAGGTCCGATCAGCGCACCATCACACGCTTCACCGCACGCCCATCGGGCGAGGTGATGCGCAGCACGTAGGCACCCTTGGCCAGCATGCCCAGGTCGAGGTCCTTGCGGTACCAGGTGCCACCGCCGCTGAGCACCTCGCTCAGCACCACGGCGCCATGCACGTCGATCACATCAAGCAGCTGGCGCTCCACCGCGGTGCGCAGCTCAAGCTCGATGGTCACCAGGCCCTCGGTGGGGTTCGGCATCACCTCGAAGGAGGCCACGTTGCCCGTCATCTCCTCGAAGCCGGGGTTGCAGGGCGGCGGGATGTAGCTCAGGGGAACGAAGGAGGTGTCGTTCGGGCACAGGCTGCCGTACACCACGTACTTGTAAGTGCCTGCGGGCGAGCTCGGGGGGGTGATGATGTAGTTGAGCGGTCCCACGATCACGTCGAACGGATCGTACCAGTCACCGTTGGGGTCGGGTGAACCGGTGAGGTAGGTGCTCAGGTCGAAGGACGGTGCGTTGCTGCACACCGCGGCGGCCGTGCCCGTACCGGCGTTCATCGGGGGCACGGCCTGCACGGTCACCGTGCTGCTCGGCGGACCGCAGGGGGGCAGGCCGGGCACCGTGTAGGTGTACACGCCAACCGGGTCCACGCCCGGCACGTAGGTGCCGTTGTGCGCACCACCACCGGGCTTGGTCCAGGTACCGCCCGCATCGGGGTTGTTGCCCAGGTAGAGGAAGAGGTTGATGTTCGGACCACCGCCCAGCGAGCAAACGTTCACCGTGCCCGGCAGGCCCGGGTTGTTGTTGGGCAGGTAGCTGATGGTGACCTGTGCATCATCGCTGATGCAGGGGGCCAGCACCGAGATGAGGTAGTTGTAGGTGCCGGAGAGGGACACGCCCGGATCGAAGATGCCGTTGGCCACCACCGTTCCATTGGGGTCGGTCCAAACCCCACCCGGGTCGGGGTTGCCGCCCAGCAGCGAGATCAGGGGAACGTTGGCATCGCTCGTGCACAAGGTGGTGGAGCCGTTCGTGCCCGCGTTGGGGTTCACGCCCTGGCTGATCACGCGCGTGATCGTCTCCTGGTCCACGAAGTTGTTGTTGTACTCCAGCTTCACCGTGATGGTGTACGTGCCCGCCGGGTAGGGACCGAGCGCGAACTGCGCCGGGAACGGCTGACCACCGGGACCGGTGAAGAGCTCGATGGTGAGCGTGTTGCCGGTGAGGGTGGGCACGAAATTGGTCAGGCCCTGGTTCCCGGGCACCGAGCCGGTGATGTTGAAGTTCACCAGCGTGCAGGTGGTCAGGTTCGCCGGTGAAGTGTTCACCGTACCGATCGACTGCGCCTGGACATGGAAGGCCAGCAGCAACGCCAGCGGAGTAAGGATCCTGTTCATGGGATTGGCTTGATCGGTGCGAATTTAGCCCACGCGGGCACGCCCACCCCTCCCCATCACGATGTTCCGACCCCTCCTGCTGTTCCTCTGCACCACCTGGGGCTCCTTGGTGGCCGGTCAGCAGCTGCTCATCAACGAGGTGCAGCCCTCGAACCGCGGTACGATCGCCACCGGCGAGGGCAGGAACCCCGATTGGGTGGAACTGGTGTCGCTGGCAACGGGGCCTGTGGACCTGCAGGGCCATGTGCTCAGCCTCGGGCTGCAGCACCACCGGTTCACCCGCTCCCTGGTCGTGCCCCCGAAAGGCGTGGTGGTTCTGTGGTGCGATGGCCATGCGGAACGCGGTGCCGACCACGTGGACCTGCGGCTTCCGCGCGAAGGGGGCACCCTCCTGCTGATCGCGCCCGACCGCAGCACCGTGCTGGACCTGTTCACCTGGAAGGCGCTCCCGACCGATGCCTCGGTGGGACGCACCGGCGATGACGGGCGCGGATGGTGCTTGTTCCCTCACCCCACGCCGGGCGCGCCCAACGGACCCGATACCGGGCTGCGCGGCGTGGCCGCGGCACCGGCGCTCCATCTGCAGGGCGACCGGGTCGTTGTGGAGGCGGCCACCGATGCCGAGGTGCGGTACACCCTCGACGGATCACCCGTGCGGATGGATGACCCGGTGGTGCGACCGGACCTGGTGCTGCGGCCCAGCGAGGTGCTGCGGGCCCGCGCCTTCGCCCCGCACCTGATGCCCGGCCCCGAGGTCCTGCTGACCCGTCCGGCACGCGACGAGCCGAAGGGGCTCATCAGCATCGCCGTGGCCGACCACCTGCTCAACGGCGACAGCGCCGGCATCATTGCGGTGAACGAGCGCTCCAACTTCAGTCGCACGGGCCGGGCGTGGCAGGTGCCTGCGCTGGTGCACATCAACACGCCCGACAGCAGCCAGCTCCTCGAGCTCGGGCTCGCCGTGGCGGGCAGCGGCTCGAGGGGACTGCCCAAGCGCTCGTTCAAGCTCTTGGCCCGCGATCGGTTCGGCAGCCGGGGAGAACCGCACATCCCGGGCGAAGGCGCGTACCGCGAAGTGTTCCTGCGCGCCGATGCCGGTCCTTCGACCTACCTGCGCAACGTGTTCATGGAGCAGCTGGTGCTGCGTGCCGGGCTGCAGGTGGAGGTGCAGCCCGGTATCCCGCTCCCGCTCTACCTCAACGGCCGCTACCAAGGGCTGTACCGCCTGTTGCCCCCGAAGAACGCGGAACGGTTCGGACGCGGGGAGGTGGCCATCGACCTGGTGGACGGACCGGCCGCCAAGGCCCTCAAGGGTGGTTCGGAAGGCTACAACGCCGCCATCGCAGCGCTCCATCGCGGCGCACCGCTGGACAGCCTTCAGCGGCTCATGGACCTGCAGAGCCTGGTGGACCTGGCGGCCATCGACCTGTACACGGGCCGCGCCGACCACGACCTCAACGTGCGCGCCTGGCGGCCGCGCACACCCGATGGCCGCTGGCGGTGGGTGCTGTTCGACATGGACCTGTGGAGCCTGCCGGCGGAGAACACAGTGGAGCGCATGTGCTCGGCCGGTGCGCCCGAAGCGCCTTACCTGAGCGCGCTGTTCGCCCACGAAGCCACGCGCCAGCGCCTGCTGGCCCGCACCGAGGCCCTGCTGCTCACGGCGCTCGCCCCCGCGGAGGCCTCGTCCCTGCTGGACAGCATCGCCACCGCTGATGCCGCGGCCCTCGAACGCGACCACGCGCGCTGGGCCGTAGCCCTGGACCGGCCTGCGCCTCGGGAGGCGGCCGACGGGATCCGCGCGCACATCCATCAACGTCCTGAGCTGCTGCTCGGGCAGCTTGCGGCGCGGCTAGGCCATGGTCGTGCTGTCGTGCGGTTCGATGCACCGCCCGCCGCACAAGGGAACGTGTTGATCGAAGGGCTGCCGCTTCCAGAAGGACACCAGGAGGCCCGGCTGTTGCGGGGTGTGCCGTTGCATGTGGTGGCCGTGGCCGCTCCCGGCTGGGAGTTCAGCGGTTGGTCGGACCGCTCATCCGCCTCACCGGTGCGTGACGTGCTGCCCGGAGAGCATGCCCGGGTGACACCGCGTTTCAGGCCGGCGCAGCTCAGGCCATGACGGCCTGCAGCATGGAATTGAAGAGCGCCCTGCCGTCGGTGTTGCCGAGCCGTTCGTCGGCGGCGCGCTCCGGGTGGGGCATCATGCCGAACACGTTGCGGCCCTCGTTGCACACACCGGCGATGTTCTCCAGGCTGCCGTTGGGGTTGGAGGACTCGGTCATGCGGCCGTCCTTGGCGCAGTAGCGGAACAGCACCTGATCACCGTCGTCGAGGCGCTTCAGGGTGTCCTCATCGGCGTGGTAGCGACCTTCCCCGTGCGCGATGGGGATGCAGTAGGGCACGTCCTTCAGGCCGGCGGTGATGAGCGTGTTGCGCGCCTGGGGGCGGATGTGCACGTTGCGGCACACGAACTTCTGGCCTTCGTTATGGAGCAGGGCGCCCGGGACGAGGCCGGCCTCGCAGAGCACTTGGAAGCCGTTGCACACGCCGAACACGTATCCGCCGCGCTTGGCATGGGCCACCACCTCCTGCATGATCGGCGAGAAGCGCGCGATGGCGCCGGAGCGCAGGTAATCACCGTAGGAGAAGCCGCCCGGCAGCACCACCATGTCCACACCCTTCAGGTCGTGCTCCTTGTGCCAGAGCCGCACCACCTGCTGGCCCAGGATGGTCTCCAGCACATGGACCATGTCCTCATCGCAATTGGAACCGGGGAAGGTGACGACGCCGAATTTCATGGGATGGACCGCGGCATACAAGCGCCGCGTGGCACAAAGGTAGGCCGCCTGCCCTCAACCGCCCCACCGCATCCATGCGGCACCGGCGACCAGGCCCAGGAAGGCGAGCTCGGCCAGGAAAACCCGCCGCGGTCGGAGCAGCCCGTACCCCATCACCACCGCCATGGGCGCGGCCAGCAGCGCGGAAGGGAAGGTCCCGTTCAACAGCAGCTCGAAGGTCACGAGCACCACCATCACCAGCGAGAGCGCCACGAAGGCCGAGCGGACGTTCTTCTCGCGCATGATGCAGCGCTGGTAGTGATCGAGGAAGGCCTTGATGCCGATAAGGGCCATCGGCAGCACGAGCAGCAACATGAACGCGAGCCATAGCGCCGACCGATGGTGCACGGCGGTGGCCGCACCGGTGGCCACGGTGCGCAGCGGCTCCCACGGGGCGGCCCCTGACAGCCGCAGGACACCCCAGGCCAGAAAGAGCACCACGCCCATGCCGAGCACAGGCAGGAGGTAGTCACGCCACTGGAACGGGCGCATCACGGCGACACCGGCCCACACCGCGACCACCACGAACGCATAGGGCACGTACCAGAGCGTGGCGAGGCCGAGGAGGAGGCCGGCATCGAAAAGCTCGCCGAACACCTGCGACCTGCCTTGCACGGCCCAGGCCCGGACCATGGACCAGGTGACGAAAGGCAGGCCGAGCAGGGCGGGGTCCGCCCAGCCCCCGTTCGGGCCGAGCACCAAGGTCGCCGGCAACAGCAACGCCACGAGGTGGTTGGGGCGGTCGAAGAGGCCTGCGCGGTTGGCGAGCTGGTCGAACTGGAGCGCAAGGGCGGCGGTGAGCACAAGGCCCAACACCCAGGCCAGCCAAGGGAGATCGGCGAGGAGCCCGCCCACGGCCTGGGCCAGGGGCATCCCGCCGGCCAGCTGCTCCCGCGCGTGCGCGGCCCCTGCCAGTGGTCCCGGCCAGGTAAGCGGCACCAGCAGGACCAACAGGAACAGGACCACGGGCTGGTTCCTGCGGAAGAGGTTGACGAACATGTGGTCTGGTCCGGTTACCGCCTCTTGGGCATCCTGCTATCTTTGGCCCCGATCAAGCCCATTCGTGATGACGAAGCTCTGGTACGGCATCGGCCACTTTATGCAGACCTTGATGGACTGGGTGCTCACCCCGTTCGGCTGGGCGCCCGTCGTGATCTTCAGTCTGGTGCTGGCCTTCGGGGCCATCTACTGGCTGATGCTGCAGGGCCGCTTCACGCGTGCGGCCAAGGAGAAGGGCGGTCATCTCTGATCGTCCCATAGGCCTCAGGCCTTTTGCGGGGCGCGCACCAGGTCGCGCCCGATGTCCCTGCGGAAGTACTTCCCATCGAAGGCCACCAGCGGCACCGAACGGTACACGTTGGCCATGGCCTGCTCCAGGTCCTTCCCGAAGGCCGTGAGCACCATCACGCGACCACCGTCGGTGATCAGCTCGTCCCCTTTCATCGTCGTGCCCGCGTGGAACACGTAGGCTTCCGAGACCATGTCGGCCCCAGCGATCGGCAGGCCCTTGCGCACTTTCTCCGGATAACCCTCTGAAGCAAGCACCACGGTGGCGGCCGTGCGGTCGTCCACATCCACGTGTCGTTCGCTCAGCGTGCCGGTGGCGATGCCCTCGAAGAGGTCGAGCAGGTCGCTGCGCAGGCGCGGCAGGATGGCCTCCGTCTCCGGGTCGCCGAGGCGCACGTTGTATTCGATCACGTACGGTTCACCACCCACGTTCATGAGGCCCATGAACAGGAAGCCCTGGTAGGGGATCCCCTCTTCGCGCAGCCCGCGGATGGTGGGGGCAGCGACACGGTCGTGCACCTTCTGCATGAAGTCCTTGTCGGCGAAGGGCACGGGGCTGATGGCCCCCATGCCGCCGGTGTTCGGACCGGTATCGCCCTCACCGATGCGCTTGTAGTCCTTGGCCGCAGGGAGCATCTTGAACGACTCGCCGTCGGTGATGAGGAAGGCCGACACCTCGATGCCTTCGAGGAACTGCTCGATCACCACGCGCTCACCGGCCTCGCCGAAGCGACCCGCGCTCAGCATGTCCTTGAGCACCGCCGCCGCCTCCTTGCGGTCGCTGGTGATCACCACGCCCTTGCCGCCCGCGAGGCCATCGGCCTTGATCACGAAAGGCGGCGCCATGCGGCCCACGTGGTCCACCGCCTCCTTCAGCTGATCCTTGGTGAAGGCGCGGAACGCGGCCGTGGGGATGTTGTGGCGGAACATGAACTCCTTGGCGAACTCCTTGCTGCCTTCGAGCTGTGCGCCCTGGCGCCGGGGACCGATCACGGTCACCTTGCCGGCCAGCTGGGGATCATCGGCGATGCGGTCATGAAGCCCGTCCACCAAGGGACCCTCGGGGCCCACCACCACGATGCGGATGCGCTTCTCGAGCAGGAAGGTGCGCAACGCGCGCTGATCGCCCAGGTCAAGCTCCACACGACGGCCATGCCGCTGCATGCCGGGGTTGCCGGGTGACACATAGAGCTCATCGAGCAGCGAGCTTTGGGCGATCTTCCACGCCAGCGCATGCTCACGGCCACCGCTGCCGATCAACAGAACGTTCATTCCCCTTGCCTTTCCTGCAAAGGAAGCAGCAACGCGGGAGCGTTCCGGGCGAAGTTTCCAACAAATGAACAACGCCGCGCGACCCATGGCCGCGCGGCGTCGCCCTGCATGCACCGCTCAGTGCACGTGCGGCATGCGCTTGATGCTGCAGCCCAGGTTGCGCGTGACCGGCGTGGGGATCGCCTTCCCGGCGACCTGCGCCTCCATGGCCTGTTGCAGGTAGTGCTCCTTCACCTCCTTGGCACTGTCCACGTTGTCATCGATGGCACCCTTGTAGGCGAGCTTGCCCGCTCCATCGAACAGGAACACGTGCGGCGTGGTGCGAGCACCGAAGGCATCGGCCACCGCATGACCGTTGTCGATCACGTAGCGGCCCTTGTAGCCCTTCTCCTTGTAGTGCGCCTGCATGTCGGCCATGCCATCGCCCGCCTCGCGCTTGGCCTCGTTGCTGTTCACCAGCACGAAGCCGATGTTGTTGGACCCGCAATACGTGGCCAACGCGGGATAACGACCCTCCCAGCCTTCGCTGCCGTCGCTGCCCACCACGAATGGACAGGTGTTGCAGCTGAAGATGACCAGCAGCCCGTTCTTGCCGGCGATCTCCTGCAACGACAGGTCCTTGCCCGAAACGTCCTTCATGCGAAGGTCCGCCTTGGGCAGGGCGTCGCCGATCTTCATCTCGGGCAGGGGGTCGTGGGCGGCGAGGCCGATGGTGGCCGCGGCGGCGAGGAGAACGAGGTGCTTGCGCATGGGTTGAAGTTGGACCACGAAATTAGTGCGCCGCAACGCCTCCGCCCCCGGCGTTGAACACCCATCCATGGACCTCCAACACCTGCTCATCCCTGCCGCGGCGCTGGTCGCCTCGCTGCTCACCCTGATCAGCGGGTTCGGGCTGGGCACGCTGCTGCTTCCGGTGTTCGCGCTCTTCTTCCCCCTTCCCCTGGCGGTGGGCATGACGGCGGTGGTGCACCTGCTCAACAACCTCTTCAAGGCAACGCTGCTGTGGCGCCACGCGGACCGCGGGGTGCTGCTCGCCTTCGGTATTCCGGCCGTTCTCGGCGCGTTGGCCGGTGTGTGGACGCTCGATCGCCTCGGCCACATGGCACCGCTGTACCACGGAATGCGCAAGGAGGTGGGACCCCTCGCCATCGCCATCGCGGTGCTCATGGTGGTCTTCGCGATCACCGAGCTGGCCCCCCGGCTGAAGGCCTTCGCGTTCGCGGGGCGGCATCATGTGGTGGGCGGTGCGCTCAGCGGCTTCTTCGGCGGCCTCAGCGGCCATCAGGGCGCGCTGCGCAGCATGTTCCTGCTGCGCAGCGGGCTTGGCAAGGAGGCGTACATCGCGACCGGCGTGATGATCGCCGTCCTGGTGGACCTCACCCGCATCCCGCTCTACCTGCGCACGCTCAACACCGAAGCGCTGCTCCATGAGGGACCGCTGCTGCTGGCCGCCGTGCTGGCCGCGTTCGCCGGTGCGTGGGCCGGGAAGGAACTGATCCCTTCCATCACCTACCGTACCGTGCAATGGACGGTGGCGGTGCTCATGGTGCTCATCGCCGGCATGCTGGTCGCCGGCATCGCGTAGCGGCTCACTTCACCAGGCCTGCCTGGATGGCGATGCGGACAAGGCCGGCCACGTTGTGCACCTCCAGCTTGCGCATGAGGTTGGTGCGGTGTGTATCGACCGTACGCGGACTGATGAAGAGGCGCTCGCCGATCTCCTTGTTGCCCAGGCCCTCGGCAAGGGCCGCGAGCACCTCCACCTCGCGTTCGCTCAGCTCCTTCAGCGAGGCGTGGGCTGCGGGCTTGAACGCGTCGGGGCGCATCATGGCCTCCAGCAGTTCGCTGCTGAAATGGCGCTTGCCGCCGTGCACCGCACGAACGGCGAGCAGCAGCTCATCGCGCCCGGCGCTCTTCAACAGGTAGCCGTCCACGCCAAGCTCCATGAGGCGCCGCACGGTGGCGGGCTCGTCATGCATGCTGAGCACGAGCACCCGGAGCCCTTCGTGCCTGCGTTTCGCCTCGGTGGCCAGCGCGGCCCCATCCATGGCGGGCATGTCCAGGTCGGTGATCAGCACATCGGCGCCCAGGTGCGCGAGCAGGTAGAGGGCCTCCTCACCGCCTGAGGCCACGCCCACCACGGCCACGTCGGACGCGGTGGACAGCAGCTCACGAAGCCCGTCGGTGACGATGCGGTGATCGTCGCAGAGCACCACGCGGACGGGATCGTTCATGACGGCAAAGTTGAATGCTCCAACGGGATGCGCAAGGTGGCCGTGGTCCCCTGGCCTGGAGCGCTCTCCAGGTTGAAGGTGCCTCCCAGCAGGCGCGCGCGGTCGCGCATGCCTGCGAGCCCCATGCCCGTGCCATTGTCGCGGTCGGGGCCGAAGCCGCGCCCGTCATCGTTCACCAGCAGCACCAGGTTGCCCCGGTTGCGGAGCAGCTGCACGCTCACCTCGCGCGCGGCCGCATGTTTCAGGATGTTGCCCACGAGCTCCTGCACGATGCGGTACACGCCCACCTCCATCTCCTCGGGCATCCGCTGGTCCACGCCGTGCGCATCGAAGGTCCAGGTGATGCGCGCGCGGTCGAAGGCCTTGCCGAGCAGGTCGCGCAGGGCGGGCGCCAATCCCAGGGTACCCAGGGAGCGCGGCATCATGCCGTGGGCGATCTCCCGCACGTCGCGCCCCGCCTCCTCGGTGAGCGACAACGCCTCGCGGATGCGGTCGGTCGCGGCCGCATCCCCCTGGGGAACGCGACCGGCGATGTCCTCCAGCCGGAACTTCAGTCCGGTGATCTGCTGGCCGATGCCGTCGTGCAGCTCGCGGGCGATGCGTGCGCGCTCGGCATCGGTACCGGCCACCAGGGCGCGCAATCCACGCTCGCGCTCGGCCAGCAGGGCCGCATCGCGCGCGGCCTTCGCCTTGCGGCGTTGCACCTGCATGAGCAGCAGGCCGGTGACGACGACCAGGCCGATGGCGCCGATGGCGAGTGCGAGCCAGAAACGCCTGCGTTCGGCCTGGCGGTCGAGCTCGGCGATGGCCAGGTCCCGCGAAGCGATGTCGGCGCGCTGCCGTTCGATCTCCAGCTCCTTGCGCTCCACGTTATAGCGGGTCTCGAGCTCGGCCAGCCGCGCGCCCATGTCGGCGCTGAACACCGAATCGCGCAAGGCGCTGTAGCGCTCGTGGTACCAATAGGTGCTGTCACCGTTATCGAGACCGGCATAGGCGCGCGCCAGCACCAGCATGGCCTGCATGCGTTCGTTACGCGCGCCCACCTGTGCGCTCAGGGCCAGTGCACGGTGCGCCAGCGGGACGGCCGCCTGGGGACGCCCCATGCGCACCCGGGTATCGGCAAGGCCCGTGAGCGTGGAGGCGATCGCCTTCTGCTCCCCGCCGGCCTCGCGCAGGGCCAGGGCCTCGCTGAAGAGCGCCAGCGCCTTGGCGGTCTCGCCCATGGACAGGCGCACGCCCGCCTCGTTGTGCAATTGCACGGCCAGCTCGCGCTTCAGGTCCTTGGCGCGGAAGTAGGCGGCGGCCTCACCGAACAGCCGCAGCGCCTCGGCAGTGTCGCCCAGCACCACGAGCACGTTCGCCATGTTGCCCTTCGATTCGGCCAGGCCCTGCCCGTCGCCGATGCGCTCGCGTACCGCCGCGGCCGACCGGTGCGTGGCGAGGGCCTCCTTGTACTGACGCAGGTTGAACTGCAGGATCGCGATGTTGCCAAGGATGATGGCCTCCTTGGCAGGCGGACCGATGCGTTCGAAGATGCGGAGGGCCTTGATGTTCTCCTGAAGCGCCTCCTCCAGCCTGAACTGGGCCTGGCGGATGTTGCCGAGCTTGTTGTGGATGGCACCGACGCCCGCGCTGTCGTGCAGGGCGGTGCGGATGGCCAGGGCCTGCTGCAAGAGGCTGTCGGCCGTGGTGAAGCTGCTGCGGTCGATGTGGATGATGGCCAGGTCGTTCAAGGCCTGGGCCTCGCCGCGCCGGTAGCGGATCCGTTGCGAAAGGTCCAGCGCCTCGCGGCCGAACAGCAGCGCGGAATCGGCGTCGATCCGGCGGTAGCCGAAGCAGAGATCGGACAGGGCGAGCACCTTGGCGGTATCATCCGGCATGGCCAGCACGCTCGCCGGCGAGGGCGGTCCGTCCTGTGCCCGCAACAGGGATGGCAGCAGCACGAGCAGGGCGCCAAGGCCACGCACCGATGGGCTCATGTGTGCAAAATAGAGGAACGCGGAAGACCGCGCCCTGAGGTTGGCCCGAACTACAGGGGGATGTTGCCGTGCTTCTTCCGCGGCAGCTTGTCCACCTTGTTGCGCAGCATGCGAAGGGCCTGGATCACCTTGATGCGCGTGTCGCTCGGTCGGATCACCTCGTCCACGTAGCCACGGGCCGCGGCCTCGTAAGGATTGGCGAACTGCTCCTTGTACTCGGCCTCCTTCTCCTGCCACTTCGCCTGCGGGTCCTTGGCCTTGGCGATCTCGCTCTTGAAGATGATCTCCGCAGCGCCCTTCGCCCCCATCACGGCGATCTCCGCGGTGGGCCATGCGTAGTTCATGTCGCAGCCGATGTGCTTGCTGTTCATCACATCGTACGCGCCTCCGTAGGCCTTGCGCGTGATCACGGTGATCCGCGGCACGGTGGCCTCGCTGAACGCGTAGAGCAGCTTGGCGCCGTGGTCGATGATGCCGCGCCACTCCTGGTCCGTGCCCGGCAGGAATCCGGGCACGTCCACGAACACCACCAGCGGGATGTTGAAGGCATCGCAGAAGCGCACGAAGCGCGCGGCCTTAACACTGGCATCGATGTCGAGCACTCCGGCGAGCACGGCGGGCTGGTTCGCCACACAGCCCACGGTGCGGCCCTCGATGCGCGCGAAGCCGATGACCATGTTCCGCGCGTAATCGGCGTGCACCTCGAGGCTGCTGTCGGGATCGATCACCGCGTTCATCACCTGCCGGATGTCGTACGGCTGGTTGGGGTTCTCGGGCACCATGGTGTCCAGCTCGGGGCGCCGCTCATCTCCGGGGGTGTAGGGCAGCGCAGGCGGCTCCTCCTCGCAGTTGGAGGGGATGAAGGACACCAGGCGGCGCAGGTGGCGGATGGCATCGAGCTCGTTGGGCGCGGTGAAGTGCGCGACCCCGCTCTTGCTCGCGTGCGTGGATGCCCCCCCCAGCTCCTCGGCCGTCACCTCCTCATGGGTCACGGTCTTCACCACGTTGGGACCGGTGACGAACATGTAGCTCGTGTTCTCCACCATGAGGACGAAATCGGTGAGGGCGGGGCTGTACACCGCGCCGCCCGCACAGGGGCCCATGATGGCACTGATCTGCGGCACCACGCCGCTGCTTCGCACGTTGCGGTAGAAGATGTCGGCATAGCCGCCCAGGCTCACCACGCCTTCCTGGATGCGCGCGCCGCCACTGTCATTGAGGCCGATCACCGGTGCGCCGTTCTGCATGGCCAGGTCCATGACCCGGCAGATCTTCTCCGCATGGGCCTCGGCCAGTGAACCACCCAGCACGGTGAAGTCCTGGCTGAACACGTACACCAGGCGGCCGTCGATGGTGCCGTATCCCGTGATCACGCCGTCGCCCAGGAACACCTGTTGATCGAGGCCGAAGTTGGTGCTGCGGTGCGTCACCAGCTGACCGATCTCCTGGAAGCTGCCCTCATCGAGCAGCAGGTCGACGCGTTCGCGCGCGGTGAGCTTGCCTTTCTTGTGCTGGGCGGCGATGCGGTCGGGGCCTCCCCCTTCCAACGCCTGCTGTACACGCCGTTCAAGTTCCTCGGTCCGCTGCTTGTTGTCCATGCTTGCCTTGCGAAAAGGAGCCCAAAGGTAGCCAGCGCGCAACAGCGCCTTCCCTACTTTCGTGCACACCGCCCTCGCTCCGAGGCTTCGGCGGGCAACGCATGGCCTGGCGCTTCGCCGACCTTCCCGTCCGCACCAAGTTCCTGATCACGCTGGGCATCCCGGTGCTGGGTCTGGTGCTGCTCATCGGCAAACAGGTCGATTCCAGCTACAAGCGGCGCAACGTGCTGCGCTACATCAACGTGCAATCCCGCAACATGGAGCTCCAGGGCGGCGCCCTGGCCGCCTTGCAGGAGGAGAGCGCGTTCTCGGTGGCGTACTCCCTGGGCCTGGCCTCCAACCCCTCGCGGCTGCAGGTGCTGCACGCGTCCACGGACCGTGCCTTGCAGCGGCTGAACGACCCCGACCTGCTGCTGGACCCGGGCATCGCGCCCCAGCGTGCGGTGGCCGGCATCGGCGTGCTGCGCCAGCGTGTGCGCGCCCGCCGCATCGGCACCGGCGAGGTGGAGCTGAGCTACCGGCGGGTCCGGGGACAGATGCTCGGTGACGTGAGCAAGACCGGCAAGCTCGCGCTCGACCCCGCCACCAAGGACCGGATGTACGCGCACATGAGCCTGCTGTCCATGGAGGACGCCCTCGCCAACATCCGGTCGCTGATCGCCCTGGCGGGCAGCGAAGGGCATGACGAGGACGACCTGCTGGGCACGCTGAACGAGCAGATCGCCCAGTTCGAGACGAGCGCCCTGCTCTTCGAGCGCGATGCGCCCCCCGAGGTGCTGGCGCTCTATGGCGCCTCGTTCCGCGGTCCCGACGTGAACGCCCTGGGCACGCTGGTGAGCACCGTGCAGGAGACGCGCGCCTTGCCGCAGGACCGGTTGGAGGTAGGCACCTGGTGGCGCTATGGCGCGGGCGCCATGGCCCGCCTTCGCACGGTGGAACAGGCGAGCATCGCGCGCATCGTGGAGGCCACCACCGCCAACCAGCGCGATGCGGAGCTGCGCCTCTTCGTGGTGCTCGTGGCCCTCACCGGCGTGGTGGGCGCCGTGGCCGTGATGGCCTTCGTGATCATGCGCGGCCTGCGCAACACCGTCAACGAGGTGACCAGTGCGGCCTCCGCGCTCGCCCAGGGGGATGTGCGCGCGCACGTTCCGGTGAGCTCCAACGACGAGGTGGGCGCCATGGCCCGCTCGTTCAACGGCATGATCGACAACATCCGCTCGCTGGCGGCCGCCGCCGATGCCATTGGCAAGGGCAACTACGACACGCCCGTGCCCGTGCGCGGGGAGCTGGACGTGCTGGGGCTGAGCCTGGAGCGGATGAAGGACAACCTGAAGGCCGCACGCGACCGCGACCTGGAGCAGAAGACGGCGCTGGAGGCCGAGAAGGAGAAGCTCGAGCGCGCCAATGCGCGCATCAATGTCCTGATCAAGGAGATCCACCACCGGGTGAAGAACAACCTGCAGGTGATCGCGAGCATGCTCCGCCTGCAGAGCAGCACCATCGAGGACCGGCAGCTGCGCCAGCTCTTCGACCAGAGCCAGAGCCGCGTGGCCTCCATCGCCCTCATCCACGAGAAGCTCTACAAGGGCGACGACCTCGCCTCGCTCGACCTGGCCCTGTACCTCAAGGAGCTCTTCGCGGAACTGGTGCAGCTGAACGATGTGAGCGAGGCCATCCGCTACCGCACGGACATCGACAAGGGGCTGGCGCTCGACCTGAACACCATGGTGCCGCTGGGCCTGATCCTCAATGAGCTCATCACCAACTCGTTCAAGCACGCCTTCAAGGGGCGCTCGGGCGGCAACATCGAGCTCGCCATCCACCGCGTGGACGGCGGCGATATCGACCTGCAGTACCGCGACGATGGCGTGGGGATCCCCCAGGAGAAGCTGCTGAACGATGGCGCCACGCTGGGCGTGAGCCTGATCGAAAGCCTGGTGGAACAGCTCAACGGTTTCTTCACGGTGGACTCCGACGCCACCGGCACCCGCTACCACATCCGGATCAAGCCGGCGTAAGGCCTCAGCCCTTGGCCAGCTCGGCCTCCACCTCCTCGGTGAGGTCCATGTTGTGGTAGACGGCGTTCACGTCGTCGTCCTCCTCCAGCATGTCCACCAGGCGCATCACGTTGCGGGCGGTGGTGATGTCCGCCGGCACGGTGACCAGCGGGAAGCGCTTGAGCTCCGAGCTCTTCGCCTCCACACCGAGCTGCTCGAGCTTCTGGGCCATGGCGCCGAAGCCCTGGAAGGGAACGTACACGGTGAAGCCCTCGTCGTCGCGCACCACATCGTCGGCCCCGGCATCGATCAGCTCCATCTCGAACTCATCGGCATCGCGGCCCTTGAGCGCGGCGTTCTCGATCACGAACTCGCCCTTGCGCTCGAAGATGTGCGCCAGGGAGCCGTTGGTGCCGAGGTTGCTCTCGCACTTGCTGAAGTAGCTGCGCACGTTGCCCACGGTGCGGTTCACGTTGTTGGTGCTGGCGTCCACGAACACGGCCACACCGCCCGTGGCGTAGCCCTCATAGGTCACCTCCTGGTAATCGGCCTCGCCCCCGCCGGCGGCCTTCTTGATGGCGCGCTCGATGTTGTCCTTGGGCATGTTCACCCCACGGGCGTTGAGGATCGCCATGCGCAGGCGCGTGTTGGCCTCGGGGCTCGGGCCGCCGGCCTTCACGGCCATGGCGATCTCCTTGCCGATGCGGGTGAAGAGCTTGCTGAGCTTCGCGTTACGGGCGAAGATCTTGTGCTTGCGTTTCTCGAAGATGCGGCCCATGGTAAGCGCCGTAGCCCGGCGTAGGCGTTTGGGAGGTGCGGTCTGTTACGGGACCGCGAAAATAGGCCTCCCGGCGGGAACCGGGAACGGGGAAGGGCCGCCCTGGGGCGGCCCTTCCGGATCGGTCAACGGAGCAGTTCCCTTGTTGCGCGGGAGGTCCCGGCCCTCCGCTCAGTTGAAGCCGACCAGCGTGAGGCCCACGTTGAAAGGGGTGAGCTCAGGGCCCTTGCCGTCGGAGAAGAGCGGCGTGAGCGCGTACTCACCGAAGAAGTTCCAGCCGCCCCAGCCCATGCGCACCGTGGCCGCGGCCCGGTAGGGAAGCAGGTGGTATTCACCGCCCGACCGGTCCTTCTGCTTGTCGCCGTACTCGGTGTACTTCACCTTGTACATGGTGTCGAAGTACCAGGTGCCCACCACGCCCACCGCGAAGTGGAAATTGCCCTTGCGGCTGTAGCCTCCGGCCTTCTCCAGGGCCCGCACCTCGGCAGCCGTGGTGGGCAGCGGGGCGCGCTTGGTGTTGAACTCGAACAGCAGGGGCAGCCGGATGCCGGTCTGGCGCAGCTTGTTCTTGCTGTATTGCGGCTTATCCACCTCCAGGCCATAGACCGAATCGGCGTTGTAGGCGAGCAGCACATTGTTCTGCAGGTGGTAGCTGGTCCACTCCAGGCCCAGGCCCGTAAGCAGGCCGGCACGGTGGCTGCCGAACTCGATCTTCTGCTCCATGAAATTGATGGCGAAGAAGCGCGAGCGTGCCGCGTCCAGCTGCATGAAGTCGGCGTCGGGGCCCAGGTCGCCGCTGCCATCGGCACCCACCCAGTTGTTCAGGCCGATGTCGAGGCCCGACCAGTAGGTGAACTTGTTGCGCCGCTCGCGCTCCAGGGCGTCGATGTGCTCCTGCAGCGTATCCCCCACGAGCATCGAGTCCTTCGGGGTCACCAGGATGGTGAGGAGCTTGCGCTTCAGCTCGATGCGGATGGTGTCCTGCTCGGTCTTCGGATCGCCATCGTCCACACGCACACCGGCACCCTGCCCGGGGGAATAGCCCAGGTAGAGGCTGTGGCGCTGCTCGCCTCCCGCTTGCGCGGTATCGGTGCGCAGGGTGTCCGTCTGGGCCACGGCCTGCATCGTGGCCAGGGCGAAAAGGAGGCTCAAGCTCTTCATGACTTCGGGGGTGTTCATTCATGGGACGGGGTGGTGGCGGCTTTGTTACAGGCACCCCAGGAAAAGCAGAAAGCCCCGGGGCGACCGGGGCTCTTCCGCTTGCAGGCAGGGCCTGGAACTAGGCCTCCTCCGGGCGGAACACGAAGCGGATGTGCGAGGTCTTCCAGAGGCCTTCGGGGTTGCTGCCGATGTCGACCTTGGTGAGCTTGCGCAGCACGTAGTCGCGCAGGGCGGCGTTGGTGCCGGTGGCCTCGAGCACCTCGATGCGGCCCTCGGCGTTCACCACGAAGCTCACGGTGACCTCACCGGTCATGCCTTCCTTGGCGAGCACGGGGTAGGCCAGGTGCTTGTTGAGCTGGCGGTCCAGGGCGCGCTCCATCGTGGTCTTGGTGCGGGCCTTCATCTTCAGCGGCTCGGCGGCCTGTGCGGCACCCAGGGTGAGCACGGTGGCGAAGAGCAGAGCGGTACGGGCGATCAGCGTTGTCATGGCGATTCGGTGTTGGTCTGTGGGCATAGGACGGCGTTGTGCACCCCGCAGTTACAGCCGACAGGGCCGTTCGTGATGAGCGGTCAAGGGGTGCGGACGAGCGGCGGAACACGCGCCCTGCGCAGGACATCGGACCAGCATGAAAAGGGTGGATGATCAACGACCGATGCTGCCGCTGAAGGCGAGGCCATCGCCCAGGCGCACCTTGAACCGGTCGCGCTTGGCGGTGCGCTCCACTTGCACGCCACCATTGCCGCCGGTGATGCCCTTGAGCCCGCGGTCGGCAAGGGCCACGGCATCGCTCCGATCGAGCGGGCGCACATCGGCGGGCGCGTCGAGCACGCGTTCACGCACGCCGGCGGTGAGCAGCTCGCGTACGGTGTGCGCATCGTTCGCCTGACCCATGGGGGTCTGCTTGGTGGGCACCGCGGCCAAAGCCTGGCCACCTGCCTCCGGCACATCAGGCACGACCACAGGCACTTGTCGTTGCGGCTGCTCCTGTTGCGGCGCCGGCTCCTGCACCAGAAGGGGCTCCTCATTGGGAACCGGGGCGGCGTTCTCGCCGGGAGCTGCGGAGCGCGAGCCAGGGGCTTTGCGTTGCGGAGCGGGCATGCGTTGCTGGCGCTCCACCTTGTGCGCTTCGGGACCTTGTTGCACGGGCGCTTCGAGCGCCGGGGCCGCGGACCCTTGGTCATCGGGCCGTTGGGCAGGCACAGGCTGCTGCGGGGCCGGCGATACCGGCGTGGTCACCGGCTGCTTCCGCGCGAACTCGCCACCGGCGGAAGGGCCCTCGCGGAGCAGCCACCAGGCCAGGCCCAGCAGCAGCAGCACGCTCGCGGCAGCGGCCCAGCGCACCGCTCCGCCGCCGAACGACCACAGCGGCACCACCCGGCCTTCGCGTTTCTTCAAGCGCTCCTTCATGGGGAAGGAGTCGGCGGCAGGCCGCACCGTAGCAGCGGCCACCAGACGCTCCTCGCGCTGCAGGCCGGCATCGGAGGCCACGAGCCTGCGGAGCTTCTCGGTGCGCGCGGCGTCCAGGTCGCCCTCGTGGGCGGCGATGAGGAAGTCGGTGATACGGGCGCGGTCGGGGTCACCGACCGGAGGGAAGTGCTTCTGCAACCGCTCACGGCCGGACAGGGCCTCTTCGCTCCTGGGCACACGGCTCACGGCCACAAGGCGCGCGGCGCGCTCCTGCTCGGGGTGCTCGTACAGGTAGCGCTCCAGCGCCTTCAACTGCTGCGGGTCCAGGTCGCCCTCGGCACGGGCGATCAGGTGGTCCACGATCGTGGCATCGGTCACCGGGCCCGTGGGCGGAACAGTGCGCTTGAGCGCAGCGGCCATGCCGAAGGGCTCGGGATCGGCGTTGATGCGCGGCAGGTCCGTGGTCCCGGCTTGTTCCTGCAGGTCGGGATGGGCCGCGAGGAAGGCATCGAGCGCACGCTCCTGCGCCGCGGTGAGCCGCCCTTCCAGGCGGTCCAGCAGCCAGGCCTCGTAGTTGTCGCGATCGATGTTCATACCACCACGTCGAGCTTGCCGATGTAGTCCTTCAACGCCGTGCGCCCACGGTAGATGTACACCTTCACCTGGGTGAGGTTCAACCCCGTGAGCTCGGCGATCTCCTCGTACGTGTACCCTTCCAGGTCGCGCAACAGCACCACACTGCGCTGCACCTCCGGCAGGGTGGCCAGCGCCGCGTCCAGGATCTCCTTCAGGTCCGGTTGTCCGCCTTGTGAGGTGTACTGCAGGTCCTCGTGGTGCTCCTCCATGCGCGTGCTGCGGCCGCCCTTGCGCACCTCGTCGACCATGATGTGGTGCGCCGTGGTGAAGAGGTAGCTCTTGGCCTTGGCCGCCTCCACCTCCTCCACCTTCACCCACAGGCGCGCGAAGCTCTCCTGCACCACGTCCTTGGCCACATCGGTATCGCGCAGGTGCTTCAGCGCGAAGCGATAGATGCCATCGGCATGCAGGTCCACGGCCGTGTTGTACTCGTTGAGCGTCATCAGAGGAAGGGAGGCCTCTGTGCGTGGGACGGAGGGGTGTAGGCGAAAGTTACAGCCATAGCCGAAGGTTCACCCATCCGCGGAACACACGATCGGTGCACCGCCGTTCCCTGCACGACGAACGATCCAGGCCGAAGGAAGGGTTCACGGTAAGGCAGGTCCGCTGTGGCACTTCCACCGTGCCATGCAGCACGCGCACCGAGCACCTGCCATGAGGTGGCAACGTTGGATGAGAAGCTCCGTCTTAGCTTCATCTCCCCGGACCATGCACCACCTACGCACACTGCTCACCGCGCTCTCCTTGGTCCTGCTGACCTCAGGCGATGCGCAGGTCACCTATGAGCGCACATACGACCTTCCCGCCGGCACCGTGATCACCAGTGCTTCCTCCATGCCTGATGGGAGCCTTGTGTTGACGGGCAGGCGGGTGGTGAACGCGAACTATGATACCCGCGGATACCTGATGCGGCTTGACGCGGCCGGGAACCTGCTCTGGTCTCGTGAATACCAGGCTTCCGGCCTGCCTGCGGCGGGCACATCGCCTGGCCTGCTTTGCCAGAACAGCTTTGCCGGTGCTTCCGTGGTGAACAATGACCTGATCATCGTGGCCGGTACTGGCGGTTACTGTGACCCGATGTGGTTCCCGCCGGTCTTCGACAGAACGTTGGTGGCCGCTATTGATGGCGCCGGTAATGTGCGCTGGGCAACCGTTCCGGGCGGCACCTCCCAGCATGGAGGTTACCACTTGGTCCCCAATACCGGCCCACAGGTGCTGCTCGCCGGGTGGCTCGGGGTCCTTTCGGGAACGCAGGCCACTCTGGAAGACCTCCTTGTCACCGATACGAGCTGTACGATCCTGGCTGATTTGCGGCTGCGTGGGATCAACCCGGTTTCGGGCTACTACGACGAGCGCATCACCGACGTGGAGCGGGGTCCTGATGGCAAGGTCCGGCTTAGCTCACAGGATAACAACGTCCCCCCTTCGCACGCCATCACGAAGCTGACCAGCACCCTCTCGCTGGAATGGAGCAATACCTGGAGCGACTTCCTTCCGGAACGGGTCGGAGGGTGGGCCACCGGTGGCACCTGCGCGCTGGGCGATACCACCCTGATCGCCCTCACCACGAACGGCGCGCTCGACTGGGGCTTGGAGCTGGACCTGCCTGGAGGCTCGTTCAAGGACCTGCTGGTACGACCCACCGGCGAACTGCTTATCCTCGGGCGTACCACGGGTGCCGACCCGTGCTCGTGGTTGATGCAGCTCAGCAGCTCAGGCAGCCTGCAGTGGATCCAACGCTACGGTGACAGCACCGATCCATTGGCGCTGGATAAACTGGTCCTCATGCCGGATGGCGGAATCCGGCTTACCGGCACGAACACGCTCGGGCAGCTGGTACTGATCGCTGCGGATGCGAACGGATCGCTGAACGCTTGCAGCTTTCCGGCCATCACCGCATCGTTCCTTCCATACACGCCGACCGTCAGCACGCCGCTCCTCATCGACTCACAAGGCCTCGGCGGATACGGTGATCTGCAAACGATGCTCGCAGCCCCGAACTACATCGGCCCGCTGCCGTTCACCTGCACCTCGTCGACCCTCAGCCTGCAGGCCACGGGAAGGGTCTTCGTGGACAACGACCAGGACGGGGCCTATGGTACCGGAGACGCCCCCGTTGGGCCATGGGCTTCGGTCCAGAACCTCGGCACCACCACGCCCGAGCTGCACATCACCTTCACCTTCGACACCCTCCTCACCCTCAGCAGCACCGTCCCTCCGGCCGACTCCGTGGTGGGCAACGTGGTCCATTGGCATGTGGACTCCCTGGCGCACTTCGGCTCGCTGATGCTCTCGCCCATCTACAACGCACCCTCCTTCATGAACATGGGCGACACCGTTCACCTGATCCTCGAGGTGCACGCGGTGGACAGCCTGGGCAACCTGGTGCTGCTGGCCGCCGACACCGTGACCGACGTGATCACCTGTGCTTACGACCCCAACGACAAGCAGGTGGAGCCCCTCGGCGATGGCCCGGATGGGTTCATCGGACCTACCACGGATTGGCTCACCTACACCGTCCGCTTCCAGAACACCGGGAACGACACTGCGCAGACCGTGGTGATCGAGGACCTGCTGAGCCAACACCTCCAATGGGGCACGCTACAGATCCTGGGGGCTTCGCACCCGCTCACCGGTGTATCCGTGAACCCTTACGGCCTGGCCGCGTTCCGCTTCGATGGCATCATGCTCCCCGACAGCGGCGCCAACGGCCCGGCGAGCCAGGGGTTCGTGCGGTTCCGCTCGCGCATGAAGAACGACCTGACGCACCGCACCCGCATTGAGAACAGCGCAGGCATCCACTTCGATCTCAACCCGGCCGTTGTGACCAACACGGTGCTCAACACTGTGTTCGATTGTTCAAGCATCCCGTGGCAGGCGCAGATCGTCGAATATGCTGGATACTTCGGTGCTGATCCGACCCTTGAACCCTCCGGTCCGATGTACACCTACCAGTGGTACCTGAACGGAACACCGATCCCCGGCACCAACGGGTTTGTGCCGTATTACACACCGACACAGAACGGTCACTACACCGTGCTGATCACGGATGAAGATGGCTGTACATCCATGAGCCCGGCCGCATCCTTCATCATCACCTCGGAACCCGAACAGGAGCTCAAGGAGGCATCGCTCGCCACCGTGGTGCCCAACCCCTTCGGCGAAGCGACCGAGGTCCGCTTCCTGCAGCACGTGCCCGCCGGCACACCGCTCACCCTGGTGGATGCGCATGGACGTGTGGTGCGGTCGATGCGTTCGGATGGTTCGTCCGTACTGGAGCTGCCGCGAAGCGACCTCGCCCCAGGGCTCTATGTGCTGCGCATCGGTGAACTGGGCGCAGTGCGGTTGGCCGTGGAGTGAACCTTCATCAAACCCTCCCGATGTTCCGTTCCAACCGGCTCGCTCACCAGCCGCTCGTGATCACCGCCATGCTGTATGCGTGCACCTCATCCGCGCAGTTCACCGTGGAGCACCGGTTCGTGTTCCCTGCCACCAACTCGGCCCTGACGATCGCGGATACGGACGGGGATGGCGATGGAGACATCCTGCGCAGCATCAGCGGTTCCCTGCACATCATGGTGCAGGACGCGCCCGGCGTGTTCAACGTTGTTGGTCCCCTGGCCCCCGATGGCGGAGCGCGTCACTTCCGCATGGCCGACCTCGATGGGGACCTGGTCGACGACATCGTGTTCGCCGGACCCTCCATGAACCAGATCAGGTGGATGCGCGGGCTGGGCGGCGGCGCCTACGATCAATCCCTGGCCATTGTCAACACCACCTTCGCCGCCATCGACGCCCAACCCTGGGATGTGGACGGCGACGGTGACCTGGACCTGGTGCATGCCAACGCCCAGGGCGCCATCCGCTGGAGCTTGAACGATGGCAATGCGGTGTTCACCACGACCACACTGATCCAAGCAAGCAGCGGCAGCGTGAACAACGCCAACCTTGTTGTGCTGTTCGACGCAGCCGACCTGGACGGGGATGGCGACCTCGACCTGGCCACGGCCTATCCCAACCCTCGCTGGTTCTCCAACGACGGCAGCGGACAGTTCTCCCTGAACACCCTCAACCCGGTGGGGACCGAGCTCACGATCGCGGACATCAACGCCGATGGGATCCCCGACATCGCCGCCCTGCAGAACGTGGGTGCCGGATTCGAGCTGCGCTGCATGTTCGGCCTGGGGAACGGGCAGTTCCAGCCCCCTGCGACCGCCATCTCCTCCGTGCTCACCAATGCCTACGTGCTTTTCGAGGCCGACCTGAACGGGGATGGTGTCGATGACCTGGGTTTCCAGGACCACGCCGGGATCGCCGATCCGCATTCGATCGTCGGCCTGCTGAACAACGGATCGGGAACCTTGCTCTTCTCGTGGACAGGGCTTCTCTCGGATGACTTCAAATACATGGCCTGCGGCGACCTCGACGGGGATGGGGTGATGGACTTCGCCGCACCTTGTAACGACCGGCTTCGCGCTGTTCAGTCCTCAGGCCCCGATCTACTGCTCAGTAGCATCGCACGCCCGCAGTGGGTGCAACCCATCCAATTGACGAGCACCCAACGGGCGGTCTGCCTGACGGAACCTGGCACTGGGAGCCCTTTGGCGGAAGGCCCGGACCCGTTGAGGATCGTGATCCACGACAATGTCAATGGCTTGATGTCCTGCTCACCCCAGCAATCGCGGGAATCACCCTCCGGGATCCGATCGCATCATGCAGCGGACCTGGACAGCGACGGTGATGAGGACCTTGTTGTGCTCGTGAACGACGCAGTGACATACTCATCGCGTCGCGTGGCCATCTACACGAACAACAATGGCGTACTGGATTCAACAGCGGCCATTGGAACAATTTCCGGCCCAGGTGGCGTTAGCGACCCTTGGTTGCCCATTGTGCGCGACATGGACGCAGATGGCGATGTGGACATCCTGTGGAGCAACCAGCTCTCCTTGAACAACGGTAATGGCACCTTCGCACCAACCGTGACGCTCGGCCTTACTGCCTGGGGTGCGAACTTCGGAACAGGGGTTTGCGATGTGGATGGCGATGGCGACCCCGACCACATCTGGAAGTACATCTTTTCGGGCCTGCCGATCATGTGGAACGAGAACCTCGGAGGCGGTCTGCCGGGTCCTGACCAAACACTCGCCAACTCCCCCTTCAGCCTAATACCGAGCTCGCAGGCCGAGTTGTCCATGCCTCAGGTCCAAGGGGCCGACCTCACCAACGATGGCTGGGAGGACCTGGTGCTGTTCAGCGGCGATTCCATCGCCTTCCTCGTGAACGCCGGTGGCACCTTCCCCTCCGCGGTGGAGCGCAGTTGCGGTGCGGTCGCCTACACCATCGGCGACATCAACAGCGATGGGCTGCCCGAGGTGATCGCCATGCGGTCCACCGGCGAGGTGATCACCTGGCTCAACCAGGGCGGCGGCCAGTTCAGCGTGGAGGTGCAGCTGGCATCGGCGGCGGTATCCTCCGGCGGCAGCCACCTGGCCCTCGCGGACGTGGACACCGACGGTGATATGGACATCCTCACGTGCTCGACCTCCGGCTATGCCGCCTGGCTGGAGAACGATGGGAACGTACCGACGGCCGCGCCTTCGACCGCTCCCCTCGAGGATGCGCTACGGGTGGTGCCGAACCCGCTGCGCGAGGAAAGCTCGATCATGCTGCCAGCAGGCCTTCCCCTTGCAACGGCCATTGACCTGTACGATGCCCAAGGGCGTTGGGTGCGTTCGTTACGGCCGAACGGAACGACCATCCTTCCCCTGCGCCGCGATGGACTGGCAGCGGGGATCTATGTGCTGCGCGCAGCCGGCCTCGCAACGCGTGTGGTGATCGAGTGATCAGTCCAGCTTCAGCACCGCGAGGAAGGCCTGCTGCGGGATCTCCACGCTGCCCACCTGCCGCATGCGCTTCTTGCCCTCCTTCTGCTTCTCGAGCAGCTTGCGCTTGCGGCTGATGTCACCACCGTAGCACTTCGCGGTCACGTCCTTGCGCAGGGCCTTCACGGTTTCGCGCGCCACGATCTTGGCGCCGATGGCGGCCTGGATGGGGATGTCGAACTGCTGGCGCGGCAGCAGCTCCTTCAGCTTGCTGCACATCTTCTTGCCCAGCTCGTGCGCGTGGTCGCGGTGGATGAGCGCGCTCAGCGCATCGACCTTCTCGCCGTTGAGCAGGATGTCCAGCTTGATGAGGTCGCTCTCCTTGAAGCCGATGGGGTGGTAATCGAAGCTGGCGTAACCGCGGCTGATGCTCTTGAGCTTGTCGAAGAAGTCGAACACCACCTCGCCCAGCGGCAGTTCGAAGCTGAGCTCCACACGGTCGGTGGTGAGGTAGTTCTGCCCGATGAGGATGCCGCGCTTCTCGATGCACAGCGTCATGATGGCGCCGGTGTACTCGGCCTTGGTGATGATCTGCGCCTTGATGTACGGCTCCTCGATGCGCTCGATGTGCATGATCTCGGGCAGCTCGCTCGGGTTGTGCACGTCCACTACATCGCCGTTGGTCTTGGTGACGACGTAGCCCACGTTGGGCACGGTGGTGATCACCGTCATGTTGAACTCGCGCTCCAGGCGTTCCTGGATGATCTCCATGTGCAGCAGGCCCAGGAAGCCGCACCGGAAGCCGAAGCCGAGCGCGGCGCTGCTCTCGGGCGTCCAGGTGAGGCTCGCATCGTTGAGCTTCAGCTTCTCCATGGCATCGCGGAGCTCCTCGTACTCGTCGGTGTCCACCGGGAAGATGCCCGCCCACACCATGGGCTTCACGTCCTCGAAGCCCTTGATGGCCTCGGCGCAGGGACGGTCCACCTGGGTGATGGTGTCGCCCACCTTCACCTCGCTGGCGGTCTTGATGCCGCTGATGATGTAGCCCACGTCGCCGGCGCTCAGCTGGTCCTTGGGGCGCAGGTCCATCTTCAGCACCCCGATCTCGTCCGCATTGTACTCCACACCGGTGTTGAAGAACTTCACGCGGTCGCCCTTCTTGATGGAGCCGTTGAGGATGCGGAAGTAGGCGATGATGCCACGGAAGCTGTTGAAGACGCTGTCGAAGATGAGGGCCTGCAACGGCGCCTTGGGGTCGCCCTTGGGCGCCGGGATGCGCTCCACGATGGCCTCCAGCACCTTGTCCACGCCCAGGCCGGTCTTGCCGCTGGCGGCCATGATCTCCTCGCGCCGGCAGCCCAGCAGGTCCACGATCTGGTCCTTCACCTCCTCGGGGTTCGCCGAGGGCAGGTCCATCTTGTTGAGGATGGGGATGATCTCCAGGTCGTGCTCGAGGGCGAGGTACAGGTTGCTGATGGTCTGCGCCTGGATGCCCTGCGTGGCGTCCACGATGAGCAGGGCTCCCTCGCAGGCGGCGATGCTGCGGCTCACCTCGTAGCTGAAGTCGACGTGGCCGGGGGTGTCGATCAGGTTCAGGATGTACTTCTGCCCGTTGAGGGTGTAGTCCATCTGGATCGCCTTGCTCTTGATGGTGATCCCCCGCTCCCGCTCCAGGTCCATGTCGTCCAGGGCCTGGTTCTGCATGTCGCGCTCGGCGATGGTGTTGGTCATCTGCAGCAGGCGGTCGGCCAGGGTGCTCTTGCCGTGGTCGATGTGGGCGATGATGCAGAAGTTGCGGATGTGTTCCATGGCGGTCGCGGAATGCCTGAGGCTCAGGGCATAAGCCCCTGAAAAGCGGGCAAAGGTAGCCATTGGCGGGGCGCCGGGGCCCGCCACCCCCTGCATCCGCCGTAATTTCACGTGGTCCGGGCAACCTTTCGACCCTGGATCGCATCATTGCCCTGTACGCCATGACGGACGAGCAGCTGGTCGCCGGGTGCCTGAAGGGGGACCCGATCGCGCAGAAGGCGCTGTACAAGGCGTATTCGCGGAAGATGATGAGCATCTGCATGCGTTACGCGGCCGGCCGGGAGCAGGCCCACGACATCCTGCAGGACGGGTTCGTGAAGGTGTTCACCAAGATGGACCACTACCGCGGCGATGGCCCCTTGGGCGGCTGGATCGCCCGCACCATGGTGAACACCGCGCTGGACCACCTGCGCCGCAACAAGCCCTACGACCACAGCGTGGACCTGAGCGATGCGGAGCACCTTCACGCCGAGGATGAACACGTGCTCAGCGGCATGACCACCGACGAGATCATGGCGCTGATCCAGGCCCTGCCCCCAGGTTACCGCACGGTGTTCAACCTGTTCGCGATCGAAGGCTACGCCCACAAGGAGATCGCGGAGATGCTGGGCGTGAGCGAGAACACCTCGAAAAGCCAATTCATGAAGGCGCGGGCCTACCTGCGCAAGCTGCTTCCGAAGGAGGCGGCCGAACTCTATAGCGACGGCCATGAAGAATGACCTCAGGGACCTGCTCCAGGAGCGGTTCGCCGGGCACGAGGCCCCGGTGGATCCCGGCCTGTGGCAGGCCATCAGCGGCCAGCTCGCCGCGGCGGCCCCTGCCGCCGATGGGCTGGGCGACCTGCTGAAGGACCGGTTCAAGGACCACGAGCTGGAGCCCGACCCCGGTGTGTGGGACGGCATCAGCCAGCAACTGGGCCACGGTGCCGCCGCGGGCTCCGCGGCCGGTGGCTCCGGCTTCGGCGGTTGGATCGCCGCCGGCATCGCCGCCACCGCCCTCACCGGCGGCCTGCTCTTCTGGACCCTCTCCCCCGATACCACCCCGACCATCCCGGTGGCCGAAGTGCCTTCCACCCCGGCCCCCGCTCCACCTCCCCAAGGCGACCAGCCCCCTGCGGTCGTGACCACCCCGTTGACCGCCATACCGGCCGTGACCGGCACACCGGCGAACACCAGCGCAGCATCGGCACCCGCCAGCGCTCAGGCCGTTCCTCCGGCCACCAGTGCTCCGCAGGACGCCCCGGCAATGGACGCGCCCATCGGAGCACGCGACCGCGACGCCGATGCCCCCGAACGCATCGAGCCCGAGAAGCCGGGCGCCCATCGGGCCGAAGTGGACCGCATCATCGACCAGCTGATCAAGCAGACCATCAACGAGCCGGTGGTGGCCCAGACGGAGAGCGTGCCCACGGCAGGGCTCGTGCCCGGCCAGCAGCCGCCGACCCTACCGGCCGATGACGGGAGCGAAGAGCCCAACGGCGCGGATGAGATGGGCGTGCCCGCCGCCGACCCGGTAGTGTGGATCCCCAACGCGTTCAGCCCCGGCCAGCGCGATGGCGTGAACGACGAACTGGAGGTGGTGGCCAAGGGCCTCACCAACGTGCAGGTGCGCATCTACTCCCTCGACAGCCGCCTGGTCTTCAAGTCCGGCGATCTGCATCCCTGGGATGGTCGCGACCTGGGCGGCCAGCTCTGTCCGCAGGGTTACTATTTTTACGCGATCGAAGGCCTCGACGGCAACGACAAGGCCTTCAGCAAGGGCCAGACCATCTACCTGTTCCGCTGACCACGGATGCTCAAGCGCACCCTCACCGCCCTCTCCCTGGTGATGGTCGTCGGCGCGGACGCGCAAACGACCTTCAGCAACGCCGCTGACTACGACGCCTGGAAGGCGCGCTATGCCGCCAGCAGGCCGGCGCCACCGGTGGTGGCCACCGGCATCTCCCGGCCGGCGGGCGCACCCGCCCCGGGCCAGCTACGCGGAGGCAGCACCACGTGCGATTGCTGGAGGCAGCCCGACGCCACCTACACCACGATCGACAACAACACCGAGTGGGACGCGGCCTTCGGTTTCAACAACGCCGACGATGGGAGCTATGGACCCATCATCCTGCCGTTCAACTTCCAGCTCTACGGGCAGAACTACAACCAGTGCTGGATCAATACGAACGGCAACATCAGCTTCGGCAACTTCCTCACCAGCTTCACCGCGAACGGCTTCCCCGTGGCCGGTGAGGTGCTCGTGGGCGCGTTCTGGGCGGACGTGGACCTCCGCGGCGTATGTGGCGGCTGCACCACCCCCTACAACGCGGTGCAGTACAAGGTGACACCCACCGCGCTGTACGTGAACTGGACCGACGTCGGGTACTACTCGATGATGACGGACAAGTTGAACACCTTCCAGATCATCATCACCGATGGACTGGACCCGGTGATCCCCAACGGGGGCAACGTGTCGTTCTGTTACGGCGACATGCAGTGGACCACGGGCTCCGCCAACAGCGGCGTGAACGGCTTCGGGGGCAACCCCGCCAACGTGGGCGCCAACCAGGGCAACGGCATCGACTACATCCAGTTCGGGCGCTTCGACCAGCCTGGGCCGGCCTACGACGGTCCCTTCGGCAACAACGACGGCATCGACTTCCTCGACAACCAGTACTTCAGCTTCCTCACGGACATCACGCTGGCCAACGTACCGCCGGTGATCAGCGGGCAGAGCGTGTGCGACACGCTGGTGGTGTGCGTGGGCGATTCCGTGGTGCTATCGGCGTCGTTCCTCTCACCCGAGCCCAACCAGATCACCACCTGCACGGCCTCGGCGCCCACGCTGAGCAACTTCGGCATCCTCAGCAACACCCCGGGCGTCAACGCCGACATCACCATCGGCTTCCTGCCGACCCCGGCCGATGCCGGTTTCCACACCGTCACCATCGAAGGCACCGACAACGGCGTGCCGGTGATCACCTCCACGCTCAGCATCGTGCTCAGCATCCAGCAGGGGGCCACGATCACGCCCGGCTCGCTGACGCTTTGCGACAATGCCGCACCGGTGGACATGCTCACGATCCTGGGCGGCAACCCGCCACCCGGTGGTGATTGGACCGACCCCAACGGCCAGCCGTCGACGGGCATCTTCGACCCCGCGGTGGACGTACCGGGCGCCTATGTGTACGCCTATGGCACGGGCAGCAACTGCGCCAGCACCGGTACGGCGACCATGGCCGTGGTGGCCCACGCCGACGCGGGCCAGGACGTGGCCCTCGCCTACTGCACCACCGACGGCACCGACCCGCTCTTCCTGAACCTGCCCGGTACACCGCAGGCGGGCGGCAGCTGGCTGTACCCCGACCTCTCGCCCTTCAGCGGCACCTTCGATCCCGCTGCGGACCCCGCTGGTGCTTATGCCTATGTGGTGAGCGGCACCGCGCCTTGCCCCAACGACACCAGCCTGTCCACGATCACCGTGCAGCAGGCCATGGACCCGGGTCTGGCCAACGCCCTCACCCTGTGCCCTGACGCACCGCTGCTCGACATGCTCGACGCGCTGAACGGGACGCCCGACAACACGGGCACCTGGAGCGCTCCGGGCGGCACGCCCTTCGGTGGCACCTTCAACCCCGCCAGCGATGCCCCGGGCGTGTACACCTACACCACCAGCCCGCTCGCGCCCTGTCCCACCCTCAACGCCACGCTCACCATCGCGCTCGACCCGCTGCCCAAGGCCGGCGATGACAACGTGCTCACCGTGTGCGCGGACGCTCCCCTTACCGACCTCTTCTCCCTGCTGGGACCCGACGCCGACCCGAACCAAACGTGGAGCGCACCCGGTGGCGCGGTGCACAGCGGCACGTTGAACCCCGCGGTGGACGTGAGCGGCCCCTACCTGTATGTGAGCTATGGCGTGGGCGAATGCGACCACCTCACGGACTCGGCCATCGTGGACGTTACGGTGAACCCGCTGCCCATCGTGCTCTTCACCGTGGACCCGGACAGCGGCTGCGCGCCCCTGGACGTCGTGTTCACCAACCTCACCGACCCGATCTACCTGGGCAACTCGTGCGTGTGGGACCTCGGCGATGGAAGCCCGGCGGCCAACGCGTGCGGCACACTGGCGCACACGTACGTCAACGATGGCTGGTACAACGTGCGCCTCACGGTGACCACGCCCGAAGGCTGCACCGACATGCTCTTGAAGCAGGGCGCGGTGCTCGTGCAACCGCCGCCGAAGGCCACCTTCACCTGGTCGCCGAACCCCGGCACCGACCTGAACAGCAACCTGTACTTCGCCGCTTCCGACCCGTACGCCACGGAGTTCGCGTGGGACTTCGCCGGTGAGGCCACCGGCACGGAGCGGTTCGAGTACCACCTCTTCGAGAACGCTTTCGGCGACGAATACGAGGTGTGCCTGCAGGTGTGGGACCGCTACGGCTGCACGGACACCCTGTGCCAGACCGTGCCGATCATCGTGCCGAGCCTGTTCGTGCCGAACGCCTTCACACCCGATGGCGATGGCGTGAACGAGATCTTCCTGCCCATCACCGCCGACATGGTGCCCGAGGACCACGAGCTGCTCATCTTCGATCGCTGGGGCCAGCTCGTGTTCGAATCGAAGGAACCCACGAAGGGCTGGGACGGGCGCCACATGAACGGTGGCGACATCCTTCCGCAAGGCGTGTACGTGTGGCGCCTGGTGGAACGCAAGGCCTTCACCGCCGACAAGCAGGACTGGTTCGGTACGGTGACGCTGCTGAAGTGAACGCTCCATCCACACGCCGATAACGGTTGAACATGTTGCATACACGTATCATGGCGATGGCCATGGTGACCCTGCTGGCCGCGCTCCCGGCCCGTTCGCAGACCGTCACGCTCACCCCCGCCCAGTACGACCAGATGAAAGCCGCCGGCACCCTGCCCGCGTCCTTCACGGTCGATCGTCCGATGCAGCGACCCATCCGACCGTCGGTGCAACAGGCACCCATCGGCCGCCACATCGGCGTGCCCAAGGGCGGCGGCGTGAACGGCGACTGCAACTGCTGGATCGAGCCGGACTCGTCCTATCTCTCCGCCATGTCGCCGAACGACGACCTGTCCTCGGCGGCCATCATCATCCCCTTCCAGTTCAACCTATACGGCGACCAGTACAACACGTTGTACATCAACAACAACGGCAACATCTCGTTCCAGAACCCCTATGGCACCTTCTCGGCCACGCCGTTCCCGAACAACCAGTTCATCATGGTGGCGCCGTTCTGGGCCGATGTGGACACGCGCGGTGATGACGGGCTGGGGCTGAACGGCGGTGAGGTCCTGTACAAGGTGACCCCCACGGCGCTCTACGTGAACTGGGTGGACGTGGGCTACTTCGCCCAGCAGACCGACAAGAAGAACTCGTTCCAGCTGATCATCACCGACGGTACCGACCCTGTGATCGGCGTGGGCAAGAACGTGAGCTTCTGTTACAAGAACATGGACTGGACCACCGGTTCAGCCTCCGGGGGCGTCAACGGCTTCGGGGGCACCCCCGCCGTGGTGGGCGCCAACCGCGGCAACGCGGTCGACTACATCCAGTTCGGCACGTTCGACGCCCCGGGCTCCGCCTACGACGGACCCTTCGGTGCGGCGGACGGCATCGACTGGCTCGACAACCAGAACTTCGTGTTCACCACCTCCGTGAGCACGCAGAACATCCCGCCCATCGCCAGCAGCACCTTCCTCTGCGATACGGTGAAGGTGTGCACCGGACAGCTGGTCGACATCGAGATGAACTTCCTGGCGCCGGAACAGAACCAGACCATCGTGGCCAGTTCCACGGCCACCACGCTTCCCGGTTACAGCGAGGTGGTCAACACCAGCGGCGGCACCAACGTGCTGGTCCAGGGCCAGTTCACGCCCACCGTCGCCGACCAGGGCCTGCACACCATCACCTTCACCGCCACGGACAACGGCACGCCGCCGCTCACCACCACCATCGACATCGTGGTGGACGTGTTCTACACCACGCTCCCGCCGCCGGTGATCACGGGCGATACCGTGGTGTGCTCCAACCTCGGCGCTGTGCTCACCGTTCCGCCCCTGTATGATAGCTACGTGTGGAGCAATGGGTACAACGGCAACAGCGTGCTGGTGAGCGCGGGCACCTACAGTGTCGAGGTCACGGCCGGCTACTGCACCTTCGGCTCGAACACGGTGACGGTGACGGAGGTGCCGCCGCCCGCGCCCACCATCACCGGCGTGTTGTTCAACTGCGGCGGCGCGCCAACCGTGCTCGGTGTGGACAGCGGCTATGTGAGCTATGCCTGGAGCAACGGGGAGACCGGCGCCACGACCACCGTGAGCACGGGCACCTACACCGTGACGGTGACCGATGCGGAAGGCTGCACGGGCACCAGCGCACCGGTGAACGTGCTCACCGCGCCCGCACCCGATGCCTTCTTCACCGGCTCACCCTCGGGCGCCGTGTTCCCGGGCACCGCGGTGCTCTACACCGACGGTTCCAACCCCAATGGCGCGGTGATCACGGCGTGGGACTGGAGCCTGGCCGGAACCCTCCAGGGCAGCGGCACCACCTATGCCACCGCATTCGCGCAGCCCGGTGTGTACCCCGTCACCCTCACGGTGACCACCGCCGATGGCTGCACCGACAGCTATACCTACGACCAGCTCGTGAAGCCCACCGAGATCTTCGTGCCGAACGTGTTCAGCCCGAACGGTGACGGCTTGAACGACCGGTTGGAGTTCACCGGGCTGGAGTACTACCCGAACGCCGAGCTGAGCGTGTTCAACCGCTGGGGCAACGAGATCTACTCCAGTGCGAACTACAAGAACACCTGGCAGGCCAACGGCGTGAGCGACGGCACGTACTACTACGTGCTCTACGTGGACGGCAAGGAGTACGCCGGCGCTGTGACCCTGCTGCGCTAGAACGGCGCCACCGACCGTCCGGAACGCACGAGGCCTTCGGCTATCTTCGCGCGCTCCATGAAGGTCATCGACCACCTCCGCCAGGCCAAAGGCACGCTGCTGTCCTTCGAGCTGCTTCCCCCACTGAAGGGCAAGGACATCCGTTCCATCTACGCGGCCATCGACCCGCTGCTCGAGTTCAAGCCGAGCTTCATCAACGTCACCTACCACCGCGAGGAGGTGGTGTACAAGGAGCGCGGTCACGGCCTGCTGCAGAAGATCCGCGTGCGCAAGCGCCCCGGCACCGTGGGCATCTGCGCCATGATCAAGGCCAAGTACAACATCGACACGGTGCCCCACCTGATCTGTGGCGGCTTCAGCAAGGAGGACACCGAGGACGCGCTGATCGAGCTGAACTTCCTGGGCATCGACAACGTGCTCGCCCTGCGCGGCGATGCCACCAAGGGCGAGGCACAGTTCATCCCCGAGCGCGACGGCCATGCGCATGCAGAGGACCTCATCAGGCAGATCGCCGGCCTCAACAGGGGCAAGTACCTGCACGAGGAGGAGGAGGAGGCCGCGCCCACCGACCTCTGTGTCGGCGCCGCCTGCTACCCCGAGAAGCACCCCGAGGCCCTCAACCTCAGCACCGACATCGCCTACCTGAAACGCAAGGTCGACGCTGGTGCCGAGTACCTGGTGACCCAGATGTTCTTCGACAACACGAAGTACTTCGAGTTCGTGGACCGCTGCCGGGCCGAGGGCATCACCGTGCCCATCATCCCCGGCATGAAGCCCCTCACCACGCGCAAGCACATCGCCTTCATCCCGAAGACCTTCCACCTCGACCTGCCCGTGGCCTTCAGCAACGAGCTGGCCAAGTGCCGCACCGACGAGGAGGTGAAACAGGTGGGCATCGAATGGGGCATCACCCAGGCGCGCGAGCTCACCGCCCGCGGCGTGCCCTGCCTGCACTTCTACACCATGGGACGCAGCGAGGCCGTGCAGGCCATCCTGCGCGCCGTGCGCTGATCCGCCCGCCCCACGCCACCGTACCTTTACGGTGATGCGCTTCCTTGCCCTGCTCCCCTTGCTGGCCGGCCTTTCAGGCACCGCCCAGCTCGTCTACGACCATGCCGTGCTCGACGAGGTGGTCCACGCCGAACGCCAGGGCCATACCGGCCTGATGCTGCGCAGCCTGGCCGGTCCGCCCACGCGCGGGTTCGACGTCACCTACCTCCGATGCGCCTGGGACCTCGATCCGGTCGTGCGCGCCATCAGCGGCTCGGTGACCACCCATTTCACCACCACCGCCGACCTCGACACGCTGTGGCTCGACCTCAGCGACTCCCTCACCGTGTACAGCGTGGACCGGAACGGAGCACCGCTGCCCTTCGTCCATGCCGGTGAACGACTGGGCGTGGTGCTGCCCGGCACCTTCGCCGCCGGCACCGCCGATTCGATCACCGTGAACTATGACGGCGTGCCGCCCACTTCCGGCTTCGGTTCGTTCGAGACCGGCAGCCACAACGGAACGCCCATGCTGTGGACCTTGAGCGAGCCGTACGGCGCGAGCGACTGGTGGCCCTGCAAGGAGGACCTCTTCGACAAGGCCGACTCGATCGACCTCTTCATCTCCGTGCCCTACGGCAACCGCGCCGCGGGCAATGGGCTCCTGGTGGACAGCATCCCCGGCAACGCGCAGGTGACCTACCATTGGAAGCACCGCCACCCCATCGCGCACTACCTGGTGGCCACCGCCGTCACCAACTACCACGCCTACACCGACCTCTGCGTCATCGGCAACGACACCATCCCCATCCTCAACTACGTGTGGCCCGAGGAGGTGCAGGACGCGCAGAACATCACCGCGCAGTGCGCCTCGCAGATGCAGCTGTTCAGCGACCTGTTCGGCCTGTACCCCTTCGCCGACGAGAAGTACGGCCATGCGCGCTTCGGCTGGGGCGGTGGCATGGAGCACCAGACGATGACCTTCATGGGAGGCTGGAGCTACGAGCTGATGGCCCACGAACTGGCGCACCAGTGGTTCGGCGACAAGGTCACCTGCGGCAGCTGGCACGACATCTGGCTCAACGAGGGCTTCGCCACCTACCTCAGCGGCCTGTGCTACGAGTTCCTAGTGCCGCAGTATTGGTACCCGTTCAAGCGGGGCCGCATCAACACCGTGATCAGCCAGCCCGACGGCAGCGTGTACGTGCCCGACACCACCAGCGTCGGACGCATCTTCAACGGCAGGCTGAGCTACGCCAAGGGCGCCATGGTGCTGCACATGCTGCGCTGGGTGTGCGGCGACAGCGCCTGGTTCGCCGGTGTGGGCAACTACCTCAACGACCCCGACATCGCCTACGGCAGCGCGCTCACCCACCAGCTGCAGGACCACCTGGAGGCCGCCAGCGGCAAGGACCTCGATGGCTTCATGGCCGACTGGTACACCGGCGAGGGCTTCCCCACCTACACCCTGCCGTGGAGCCAGGACGCCAACGGCAACGTGGACCTCACGCTGTACCAGAGCCCCTCGCACCCCAGCGTGCCCTTCTTCGAACTGCCCGTGCCCGTGCTGTTCAAGAACGCGAACACCGACACGCTCATCGTGCTCGACAACACCACCAACGGCGAGATCTTCAGCTTCAACCTGCCCTTCCAGGCGGACAGTGCCGTCCTGGACCCCGACCTGTGGCTGATCAGCGGGCAGAACATCGTGACGCGCGTGAACGAGCTGGCCGCGGCCGATGCGGAGGTGGTGCTGTTCCCGAACCCGGCCGCCAATGCGCTCACCGTGCGGGTGCCCGCCTCCACCGCACGGCTCCAGGCCCGCGTGCTCGATGCCTATGGCCGCGTGGTGCGCACCTTCACCCTTCCGCAGGGCAGCGGCGATGTGGACGTGAGCGACCTGGCGCAAGGCGCCTACCTGCTCGAGCTGCGCGATGACCGGCGCAGCTGGACCAAGCGTTTCGTGAAGGACTGATCAGCGCTGGAGCATCCGCTCCACGTACTTCCCCAATACATCGAGCTCCACGTTCACGCGGTGGCCGGCCTTGAGCGTGTGGAAAGTGGTGTGCTCATGCGTATAGGGAATGATGGCCACGGCGAAGCGGTCGGCGTGCAGCTCCGCGATGGTGAGGCTGACCCCGTTGAGGCAAATGCTGCCCTTGTGCACCAGCAGGTGCTTCTGCGCGGGTAGTCGGAACACGTATCGCCAGCTTCCACCGAGGTCATCGACCTGCAGGCATTCCGTCACGGTGTCCACGTGGCCCTGCACCATGTGACCGTCAAGGCGATCGCCGATGCGCAGGCTACGCTCCAGGTTCACGCCGTGGCCCGCGTGCAGGTCGCCGAGGTTGGTGCGCTCCAGCGTCTCCTTCACCGCCGTCACGCGGTACGTACCGCCATCAATGCCCACCACGGTGAGGCAGGCGCCGTTGTGCGACACGCTCTGGTCGATACGCAGCTCGGGCGTCATGCGCGCCGCGATCACCAGGTCGCGGTTGGTACCGTGGTCGCTCACCGCCACCACCTCGCCCACTTCCTCCACGATCCCGGTGAACATCAGTTGACGCCGCTCTTGGTGTCGCGCAACAGGTGCACGTAGCCCTTCAGCTGCACCACCTCGTCGCCGTTCAAGCGCTCGAAGGTCACCAGGCAGGTGTAGAAGTACACGCCCTCCGGCGCCAGGCTGCCGGTCTGCTGGCTCGTGCCGTCCCACAGGATGTCGGGGTCGTCGGTGCTGAAGATCATGCTGCCCCAGCGGTTGAAGACCTTGAGGTCGACGAGGCGCACGCCGCGGTACGGGAAGGGGATGAAGCGGTCGTTCTTGCCGTCGTTGTTGGGGCTGAAGACGTTGGGCAGCGTGTACTCCGGACAGTTGTCGCCGCACACGATGTTGGTGAAGGCGCTCTCGTTGCCCACGGTGTCGATCGCCGTGATGGCGTAACAGCCCGCCACGGAGAGCCCGTCGGTGTGCGTGAAGGTGGTGTTCTCGGCACCGACCAGGGTGGCGATGAGGGTGAGCGGGCCGCCCAGCGAATCGGTGAAGTAGATGTTGTAGCGGTAGGTGTCGTCCGCGCAGCTCGCGTTGGGGTTGTTCCAGGTGAGGGTGTTGAGCGGCGTCTCGCAATCGTTGTCGAGCGTGAGCGTGGGCGGGCAGGGCGGCGTGAGGTCCACGGGCGTGGCGCACACCTCCTGGCTCCAGTTGGCCAGCGGCGAAACGATCGCCGGGTCGCTGTACGCACCGTAGCTCACCACGTAGTAGCAGTACTCCTGCCCGTTGTTCAGCGCGGTGTCCACGTACACGGTGGTGTCGGTGGTGCCGATCAACGTCCACACCCCGCCGATGTCGCGGAACACCTGGAAGGTGTCGTTGACCCAGGGCGTGTCGTAGGTGATGTTGAGCGTGATCTGCTCGTCGTTCGGGTCAGGCACAAGGAACACCGACGAGGCCGTGTTACCCGAACCCACGAGGGTGCTGTTGCCGTTGTTCGTGTAGAAGAGCTCCACGCGGTAGGTGTTGGGCGTGGCCACGGTGTTGAGCCCGTTCTGGATGAAGGTGGTGTCCGGGTGCTGCAGGAAGGGGAAGGGCGCGCTGGTGTGGATGAGCGTATTGGCCGTACTGTAGCCCGCGCCCTGATACAGCCTGAACGTGTACGGGCCGGGATACTGCAGCGTGTCGAGGTCCCAGGCGTTGCTCCATTGCACGGTGTCCACGCCCGCCGCCGCATCGGTCACGCCCACGCTCACCTTGGTCATGATCGGCACCTCGCGCTCGAGCATGGCGCAGAACTCCACGCTGGCGTAGCTCTGCGCCCCGTCGGGGAACACGGCCACCACCATGTAGCAGTAGGTGACCCCGAAGGCCAGCGACTGGTCCGTGTAGCTCGTGTTGTTCACCCCGTTCACCGTGGCGATGAGGGAATAGCCGGTGTAGCCGGGCACGCCGAGCTCGCAGTTGTCGGGGACGTAGCCGAACAGGCCCTGGCGCCGGTAGATCCGGTAACCGGTGGCGTTGCTGCAGATGCTGGGGTCCCACGAAAGCTCCATCACCGCGCCGTTGGGCGAGGCCTGCGGGTTCAGCGGCGCGGGCGCCACCACGGTGATGAACATGCTCTCGAAGGCCTCGAGCGAAACGGGGCTGTCGTTGTCCTCCGCGTTGAAGAGCACCTGGTAGGGCTGCTGGCGCACGTGGGCGCACACCGTGTTCCAGGTGAAGACCCCGCTGGCCGAGCCCAGGCCGGGCGAGCTGAGGAAGGTGGACGGGCTGGTGGTGAGCACCATTGGGCCGCCGATGGCCGAGAGGGAGATGGTCTGGGTGCTGTTGGGGTCGGTGGCGCTCACGTTCACCACCAGCTGCGTGCCCGCGGTGATGCAGGTGTCCTGCAGGTCGGCGATGTCGGGCGGCTGGTTGTTGCAGGGCCCCACGAACACCTGCATGTCGCGCATCACCCAGCCGATGTTCACCCACACGCCGTTCACCTTGCGCCATTCGAGCACGGCGAAGGCGATGTTGTAGATGCCCTGCACCTGGGGCGAGACCCACGAGATGGTGCCGGTGACCGGATCGATGCTGTACTGGTTGTTGGCCCCGGCGCCCACCTGGTCGGGATAGAGGTAGCCCGGGATCGGCGCGCAGTTGAGGCCCAGGCATACGCGCGGCTCGAAGGAGAGGCTGTCGCCGTCGGTGTCGTAGGCGCCGGGGTTGTGATACCATGGCTGGCCCAGGCACGCGTTCTGGATCGGCGGGTTCAGGAACTCGGGCGAGCAGTTGTTGCCGGCCACGCTGATCACCAGCTGGGTCTGCACGCAGATGGGCACGTCCACCGAGTTGGGGATGTTCACCACGCCCTCGATGCGGTTGGGGTCCTCGTACTGCAGGATGTACACCCCGGGCCCCGGGTACACGTGCGTCTCCGAGTAGAAGTTCTTCTGCACGTCGGGCGCCACGTTGAAGATGATGTTGTCGCGCACGATGGTGTCGATGGGCGAACCATCACCCCAGTCGATGAGGAACTCGGGGCGGTCGGCCGGCGAGCTGGTGCGGGTGTGCGTGATGATCGTGACCTCGTAGAGCAGGCCTCCGGGCACGTTGCCCACGTAGCACACCAGGATCTCGCCCGCCTGGTTGTGGGTGGCATGCACCGCGCCGCCGGTGGCCAGCACCAGCAGCAACAGGAAGGTCCGGATCCAACGGCTCATGTTCCGTGCAAAGGTCGGCATTCCGAAGGCCGGAACGAAGGGCAAGCCCCCCGAATTGCCGCATTCATTGACGCGTCCGGTCGTTCGGCCGGCGCTTCCGGTGCGCTATCCGTGGACGGCTATCTTCGCCCGCCCAGCCTCTTCCCATGCTCAACCTCGTGCGCGCCACCCGGTCATCGGCCGGCAAGGACACCCTGGTGATCCTCGACGACACCGCCCAACTGCGCCATCTCGACCTGGAGCGCAGCGACCGCCAGTACCTGATCGAACAGCTGGCCGGCGAGGCCAACGTGGCCGCCTGCGACATCAGCGGGCGGCTCGTGCTGGTGCACCAGGTGCGCAAGGGAGCGGCCGCCGCCCGCCTGGAGAAGGCCCGCCGTGCCGGCAACGACATGGTGCAGCGGCTGGCCGCCGCCAAGCGCGAGGAGGCCCAGCTGCTCAGCTTCCAGGACGATGCCACGCTCACCCTGGCCCTGGCCGAAGGCGCAGCGCTCGGCAGCTACACCTTCCGCAAGTACAAGACCGGCAACGGCAAGGAGAGCGAGCTGCGCAAGCTGTCCGTGGTCGCCTCGGAGGTGACCGCGAAGGCCCTGGAGGAGACCATGGACCTGTGCGAGGCCACCGCCGTGGCGCGCGACCTGGTGAACGAACCCGTCTCCTTCCTCAACGCCAAGCAGCTCAGCGCCGAGGTGCGCAACCTCAGCCGCAACGGCGGTTTCAAGGTGCAGGTGCTGGACAAGGCGCAGATCGAGGCCCTGGGCATGGGCGGCCTGCTCGCGGTGAACAAGGGCAGCATCGACCCGCCCACCTTCACCGTGGCCGAGTGGAAGCCGAAGAACGCGGTGAACAAGAAGCCCATCGTGCTGGTGGGCAAGGGCGTGGTGTACGACACCGGCGGCCTGAGCCTGAAGCCCACGCCCAACAGCATGGACTACATGAAGTGCGACATGGCGGGCGCAGCGGCCGTGGCCGGCGCCATCTATGCAGCGGCCAAGCGCGAGCTGCCGGTGCACGTGGTGGCCCTGATCCCCGCCACCGACAACCGCCCCGGCGGCAACGCCTACGCACCCGGTGATGTGATCCGCATGCACAGCGGCCTCACCGTGGAGGTGCTCAACGCCGACGCCGAGGGCCGCATCATCCTGGCCGACGCCCTCAGCTACGGCGAACGCTACGAGGCCGAGCTGGTGATGACCATCGCCACCCTCACCGGCGCCGCGGCCCGCGCCATCGGCACCTACGGCAGCGTGAGCATGGGAACCGCCGACGAGAAGCACTTCCACCAGCTGCATGCCGCCGGCGACCACGTGTTCGAGCGCCTGGCCCGCATGCCCTTCTGGGACGAGTACGGCGAGGAGATCAAGAGCGACATCGCCGACATCAAGAACCTGGGCAGCGACCTCGCAGGCCAGATCACCGCCGGCAAGTTCCTGGCACGCTTCACCACGCGGCCTTATATCCACATCGACATCGCCGGCACGGCCTACCTGCACAAGCGCGACCATTACCGGGTGAAGGGCGGCACCGGCGTGGGCGTTCGCCTGTTCTACGAGTTCCTCAAGCGCCGCGCACACGAGAAATGAGCGAGACCAAGACCCTGCGCGTCGGCATCAGCTGCGGCGACCTCAACGGCATCGGCATCGAGGTGGTGCTGAAGACCTTCGAGGACACCCGCATGATGCAGGACATCACGCCCGTGCTCTACTGCGGCAGCAAGACCGTGAGCTTCCACCGCAAGGCCCTGGGGCTGGACGAGGTGCAGTTCCACGGCGTGCAGCACGCCACCGACGCCCAGCCGCGCAAGCTGAACGTGGTGAACCTGTGGGAGGAGGAGCTGCCCCTGGAGCTCGGCAAGCCCAGTGGCAAGCTCAGCGAATACAGCATCCGCAGCCTGGAGGCCGCCGTGAACGACCTGGCCAGCGGCAAGCTCGACGTGCTGGTGACCGCGCCGATCGACAAGCACAGCATGCAGGCCGCGGGCTTCGCGTTCCCCGGGCACACCGAGTACCTGGCCCACATGGCCGGCACCGACAGCCCCGTGCTCATGATCCTGGTGGGCGACGGCCTGCGCGTGGCATTGGTCACCGGGCACCTGCCGATCAAGGAGGTGGCCGAGGCGGTGACCGTGGAGCGCATCGTGGCCAAGGCCCGCCTGTTCCACCACAGCCTGCAGCGCGATTTCGGGGTGAGCACCCCGCGCATCGCCGTGCTCGGGCTCAACCCCCATGCCGGCGATGGGGGCGCGCTCGGCAGCGAGGACCGTGAGCGCATCGTTCCCGCCGTGCGCAAGCTGCAGGAGGAGGGCATCCAGGCCGTGGGCCCCTACCCCGCCGACGGCTTCTTCGGTTCCGGCGGCTACAAGCACTTCGACGGGGTGCTGGCCATGTACCACGACCAGGGGCTGGCCCCCTTCAAGGCCCTGAGCTTCGGCCACGGGGTGAACTACACCGCCGGCCTGCCCATCGTGCGCACCAGTCCCGACCATGGCACCGGATTGGGCATTGCGGGCAAGGGCGAGGCCGATGCCGGCAGCTTCCGGCAGGCCGTGTGGCTGGCAGGCGACATCGTGCGCCATCGCGAACAGTGGAAACTCCTGACGGCCAACCCCTTGCAGCCTCAGAAGAAGGAGAAGGGCGGGGACTGACCCCCCGGGTCCAGGGCCGCCACCAACAGGCTGTTCATAACCCTCCGGGGATACGCCGGATCTGCCTACATTTGCCGCCTGCCTTTTCGAGGCCTGACGGCCCTATGGAAGCCTTCCCCGAACATACCATCGCCTTCACCGGCCTGAAGGACGGCGCGCACCGGTTCACCTACGAGCTGGACGATGCCTTTTTCAAGGCCACCGAGCAGGAGGAGTACGTGGGCGGCAAGGTGGCCGTGACCGTGGACATGGACAAGAGCCAGCACCTGCTGGTGTGCAAGATCCATGTGGACGGTTCGGTGCAGGTGCACTGCGACCACTGCAACGGCCTGATGGACTGCCCCGTGAAGGGCGACCAGCGGCAGATCTTCACCCTGACCGGTGAGGAGGGCGACGAGGGCGACGAAGAACTGGTGAGCCTGCCCACCGATGCGCACGAGGTGAACCTGACGCACTACTTCTTCGAGTGCATCAGCCTCAACCTGCCGGCGCGCCGCATCCACCCCGACGGCCAGTGCGACCCCGAGGTGGACCAGGCCCTTTCGCAGATCAACATCGAACACGAGCCGGTGCCCGACCCCCGCTGGGAAGCGCTCCAGGCCTTGAAGAACAACCGTTCCTGACCGAATAATCCGTCCCGACGATGCCAAACCCGAAGCGACGCCATTCCAAGACGCGCACCATGAAGCGCCGCACCCACCAGCGCGCCGGCGTGCCCACGGTGACCACCGACGCCAACACCGGCGAGGTGCACCTGCGCCACCGTGCCTACAAAGTGGGGGACGACCTCTACTACAACGGCAAGTTGCTGGTGTCCAAGAGCGCTGAATAAGCGCATCCTCTTCCCGTCCCACCGCAGCCACCGATGAGGATCGGAGTGGACATCATGGGCAGTGACCACGGTCCTGCCGTCCCGGTTCGTGCGGCCGTCATGGCCCAGCGCGAACTGCCGGGCGATGTGCGCCTTGTGCTGATCGGCGATGCCGAGGCCATCCAACGCCACCTGGCGGAGGAGGGCGCGGACGCCGCGGCCTTCGACATCGTTCCCAGCAAGGACGACATCACCATGGAGGACAGCGCCACCAAGGCGCTGCAGACCAAGCCGCACAGCAGCATCAGCATCGGCTTCCACCTGCTGAAGGAGAAGCGCATCGATGCCTTCGCCAGCACGGGCAACACGGGCGCCATGCTCGTGGGCAGCGTGTTCAGCGTGAAGCCCATCCCCGGCGTGATCCGGCCGTGCATCCCCAGCGTGGTGCCCAAGGAGAACGGGAGCTACGGCATCCTGCTCGACGTGGGCGCCAACGCCGACTGCAAGCCCGACGTGCTCTGCCAGTTCGGCCTGCTGGGCCACCTGCTCGCCAAGCACGTGTACCACATCGCCGAGCCCAAGGTGGCGCTGCTCAACATCGGCGAGGAGGACAAGAAAGGCAACGCCACAGCGCTGGCCGCCTACGGCCTGATGAAGGAGCAGACGCAGTACACCTTCATCGGCAACGTGGAGGGCCGCGACCTCTTCAACGACAAGGCCGACGTGATGGTCACCGACGGCTTCACGGGCAACATCGTGCTCAAGGCCGTGGAGGCCTTCCACGACCTGCTGAAGCTGCGCGGTGTGCACGAGCCCTTCTTCGACCGGTTCGACTACGAGAACTACGGTGGACTGCCGGTGCTGGGCGTGAACGGCAACGTGATCATCGGCCACGGCATCAGCAACGAGCTCACCATCAAGAACATGCTGCTCTTCACCCGCGAGGTGATCGAGAGCAAACTGAACGAGCGCATCGCTGAAGCGCTGACATGAGCCAGAAGGTCACCGCCGCCATCACCGCCGTGCAGGGCTACCTGCCGGAATTCCGCCTTACGAACCAGGTGCTGGAAACGCTGGTGGACACCAACGACGCCTGGATCACCGAGCGCACCGGCATCAAGGAGCGCCGCATCCTCACCGGCAAGGACCAGGGGCTGAGCACCATGGCCGCCGGGGCCGTGAAGGGCCTGTGCGCCAAGCGCGGCATCGACCCGATGGAGATCGACCTGCTGATCTGCTGCACGGTGACGGCGGACATGCAGTTCCCCGCCACGGCCAACATCGTGTGCGACATGGTGGGCGCGAAGAACGCCTGGGGCTTCGACCTCAACGCGGCCTGCAGCGGCTTCCTCTACGGCCTCACCACCGGCAGCCAGTTCATCGAGACCGGCAAGTACAAGAAGGTCGTCGTGGTGGGCGGCGACAAGATGTCGAGCATCATCGACTACACCGACCGCGCCACCTGCATCATCTTCGGCGATGGCGCCGGTGCCGTGCTCCTGGAGCCCAGCACCGAGGGCCTGGGCATCATCGACGCCATCCTGCGCAGCGACGGAAGCGGATGCCAGTACCTGCACCAGAAGGCCGGCGGCAGCCGCAGGCCCGCCACCGAGCGCACCGTGGAGGCGCGCGAGCACTTCGTGTACCAGGAAGGCAAGGCCGTGTTCAAGTTCGCCGTGACCAACATGGCCGACGTGAGCGCCGAGATCATGGAGAAGAACGGCCTGAAGAGCGAGGACGTGGCGTGGCTCGTACCGCACCAGGCCAACAAGCGCATCATCGACGCCACCGCGCACCGCATGGGGCTCGACGACAGCCGTGTGATGGTGAACATCGAGAAGTACGGCAACACCACCTCCGGTACCATTCCCCTGTGCCTTTGGGAGTGGGAGCCGCGCCTGAAGAAGGGCGACAACATCATCCTCAGCGCCTTCGGCGGCGGCTTCACCTGGGGCGCGGTATACCTCAAGTGGGCCTACGGCGGCTGAACCCCACACTTTCCTACCTTGGCCTTCCCCGGCCACCAACCCAACGATGGACCCCATGAACCTGACCCAGATCCAGGAGCTGATCAAGTTCGTCGCGAAGAGCGGCGTGAGCGAGGTGGAGATCGAGCAGAAGGACTTCAAGATCACCATCAAGACCCCTTCGGGCAAGAAGGAGGCCGCCACACCCGTGCAGGTGATCGCGGCGCCCGCCCCGGCCTACGCACCGCCCCTGCCCGCAGCACCGGCACCCGCTGCGCCGGCACCTGCGCCAGCCGCCGCCGCGCCGGCCCCCGCTCCGGCTGCCGACAGCAAGTACATCACCATCAAGGCCCCGATGATCGGCACCTTCTACCGCGCCGCGGGCCCCGGCAAGCCCGTGTTCGTGAACGTGGGCGACGAGATCAAGCCCGGCAGCAAGATCTGCATCATCGAGGCCATGAAGCTCTTCAACGAGATCGAGAGCGAGGTGAGCGGCAAGATCGTGAAGGTGCTGGTGGACGACGCCAAGCCCGTGGAGTACGACCAGCCGCTGTTCCTGGTGGATCCGGCCTAGTTCCCCATTGCACCGCAACGACGCCACGGTCGCAACGGCAATGCAATGGTCCCAACATCCGCCAACACGATACGCGTCCACGGTTGAGCGTGGCGTTCGTCGCGTCGTTGCGGTAATCCTCGTACGCTGATGTTCAAGAAGATCCTCATAGCCAACCGCGGCGAGATCGCCCTGCGCGTGATCCGCACCTGCCGCGAGATGGGCATCAAGACGGTGGCCGTGTACAGCACCGCCGACCGCGAGAGCCTGCATGTGCGCTTCGCCGACGAGGCCGTATGCATCGGTCCGCCGGTGAGCAAGGAGAGCTACCTGAACATGCCGCGCATCATCGCGGCCGCCGAGATCACCAACGCCGACGCCATCCACCCCGGCTACGGCTTCCTCAGCGAGAACGCCAAGTTCAGCAAGCTGTGCCAGCAGCACGGCATCAAGTTCATCGGCGCCACCCCCGAGCAGATCGAGGCCATGGGCGACAAGGCCACGGCGAAGGCCACCATGATCAAGGCCGGCGTGCCCGTGGTGCCCGGCACCGAAGGTCTCGTCACCGACATCGCCCTGGCCAAGAAGGAGGCCAAGCGCATCGGCTACCCCGTGATCCTGAAGGCCACGGCCGGCGGCGGTGGCAAGGGCATGCGCCTGGTGTGGAGCGAGGAGGAGTTCGAGGAGGCCTTCGAGAAGGCCAGCCAGGAGGCCGGCGCCGCCTTCGGCAACCCGGGCATGTACCTGGAGAAGTACATCCTGGAGCCCCGTCACATCGAGATCCAGATCGCCGGCGACCAGTACGGCACCTTCTGCCACATGAGCGAGCGCGATTGCTCCATCCAGCGGCGCCACCAGAAGCTCGTGGAGGAGACCCCGTCGCCGTTCATGACCAAGGCCCTGCGCAAGAAGATGGGTGAGGCCGCCATCAAGGCCGCCGCCAGCGTGAACTACGAGGGCGTGGGCACCGTGGAGTTCCTGGTGGACAAGGACCGGAACTTCTATTTCATGGAGATGAACACCCGGATCCAGGTGGAGCACACGATCACCGAGGAGGTGATCGATTACGACCTGATCCGCGAGCAGATCAAGATCGCCGCCGGCATCCCCATCAGCGGCCTCAACTACGAGCCCACGCGCCACAGCATCCAGTGCCGCATCAACGCGGAGGACCCCTTCCACAACTTCCGCCCCACCCCCGGCAAGATCACCAGCTACCACAGCCCCGGCGGCCATGGTGTGCGGGTGGACACCCACGTGTACGCCGGCTACACGATCCCGCCGAACTACGACAGCATGATCGGCAAGCTGATCGTGAGCGCACAGACGCGGGAGGAGGCCCTGACGAAGATGGAGCGCGCCCTGAGCGAGTACGTGATCGAGGGCGTGAGCACCACCATTCCCTTCCACCTGCAGCTCATGCAGAACGAGGACTTCCGCGCGGGCAACTTCACCACCAAGTTCCTCGAGGGCTTCGAGATCAAGAAGCCGGGTTGACGCCCGTCATCCTGCTCGTGCCGGAGGAGGCCTAAGTTCAGGCTCCCATCGGACCTTTCATGCGTATCGCACTACTGCTTCTTGGTGTGGTGGCTTTCCTGAACGTCCGCGGCCAGGAGGCCGCGGCCTCCGGCAGCAAGCCATCGGTCTCGGATGCCGCCCATCTGGGCATCGGTGGCGGCTTGGACCACGGCGGTCTCGGCATACGCCTCGACCTGCCTTTCACACGCCACCTCGCCGGGGTGGTCGGGGCGGGTTACGCCCTCGTCGGTCCCGGATGGAACGCCGGGGTCCAGTACCGGTTCGCACCGGACAGCAAGGTCGGCATGTACGCCACCGCGCTCTACGGCTACAACGGGGTCATCAAGGTCGAGAACGCATCGCAGTTCGACGACATCTACTACGGCTTCAGTGTCGGGGCGGGCGCCGAGTTCCGTGTGACCCATAGCACCAACTTCTTCCGACTGGCGGTGCTGGTGCCCTTTCGCAACGCGCAGTTCTGGAGCGATTGGAGCGGCTTGGAGAACAGCAGCCTCATCGAGGTGAAGCAGGGTCCGCTTCCCGTCGCCTTCAGCATCGGGTACCACTTCTCGCTGTGACCAGGTCCCGGAGCTTCCTTCACAAGGAACTCACGCCCGTGGCACGGTCCTCGCTGCGTCGGGCAGACATGGTCCGTCTCCTGTTCCTGCTGATCACGCTGCCGTTCGGCCTCCGCGCCGGGGCACAACTGCTGCATCCGCCCGTGCCTTATCATGGGCACAGCTATCCGGTGGTGCGGATCGGTACGCAGTGGTGGTTCGCGGAGAACCTGCGCACGGAGCTCTACCGCAACGGCGACACCATCCCCACGCTTCCGCAGGCCCAGGAATGGCGCTTCGCAAGGTCCGGTGCGCAAGCGGTGTACCGCAGCGACCCCGGCATGCTCGAAGCTTACGGTCGCCTCTACAACTGGTATGCGGTGACCGATCCGCGCGGCCTCTGTCCGGCGGGCTGGCACGTGCCGAGCGCTGCGGATTGGGATGTGCTCACCACAGCGCTGGGCGGCGACAGCGTGACCGGCGGGGCACTGAAGGACACGGCCTACTGGGACCCGCCGAACACCGGAGCCACCGATGCCAGCGGGTTCAACGGACGACCGGGCGGGGCGCGCTCCAACTACGGAGAGTCCCTCTTCGAAGGGGCCTACGGTTACTTCTGGAGCTCTTCACCGGAGGGGCCGGAGAAGGTGGTGTTCCGCTTCCTCGGCACCTACAACGCCGACCTGTACAGGGGAAGCAGCGAGCCGCAGGACGGGTTCTCGTGCCGGTGCGTGATGGATCCGTAAGCCTTTCTGACGGTGGGCGAAGGTGGCCAGCGAGGCTTGTTCGACGGTCGCTCGGCGTAGCTTCATCGCATGAAGCCGCTGGCCCTCCTTCTTGCCCCTGCCCTGCTCCTTTCCTGCAGCGACCCTGTGCAGGTCACCGTGGCGTGCAACGACCAGCGCCCGGTGGTCTTCGATGGCTCGGACACCTTGGTGCCTCGCAGCGTGGTGGACAGCATCGCGCTGGATCCGAACGGCCTGCATTCCTGCACCACCGCCAGCGGTCGCACCGTGGAGTTCCGCTTGGGCGCGAGGCCCGGCCTGCTGAACCTGGACAGCAGCACCTTCGTGGTGTTCACCGTGGACTACCGTTCCAGCGAGAAGGACCTCAACGGTCCGCAGATCATCGTGGGCCATGTGCTTGTTGATTCCTTCCTGGTGTACCGCAAGCCGTTCCCGGACAGCCACCTGGACGACAGCACGGCCGTTCGCATCGCAGCGCGTTTGCGCGCTGACGGCAACTATGCCGAAGCCATCACCCCTTTCGGCCGCAGGCCGCTGCAGAGCTATGCGCGCACCAGGAACGTGGCCGGCGTTCGCGCCATCGGACCGGAGGAAGTGTTCGTGGAACGCTTCTGGGACTTCGACCTGGGGCAGGAGATCCCATCGAGCATCACCGTTGCGGTGAACAAGGGCCTTGAACGGATCGATACCGAAAGGCAACGCACCGCCATCATGGAGTCCCACCGCTTCCTGGTGTTCGCTTCGCTTTCCCCGGAGGTCTACGAGGTGATCGACCTGCGAAGGAGCGGTCCCCACGATAAGGATGCCGAATGACCGGGTCTTGAGCGCCCTCAGGCGCTTGCCTTCCGCCCCTTGATGGCCTTCTGCTCGCCGAGCAGCTCCTTCACCGCGGCGATGACCGCCTTGTCGTCGAAGCCGCACTCCGCGTAGAGCTCGTTCTGTGAGCCGTGCTCGATCCAGCGGTCGGGGATGCCCAGGCGCTTCACGTGGGCGTTGTAGCCGTGGTCGGCCATGAACTCGAGCACCGCGCTGCCCATGCCGCCCTGGATGCAGCCGTCCTCCACGGTGATCACGTGCTTGAACTTGCCGAAGACCTCGTGCAGCAGCATCTCGTCCAGCGGTTTCACGAAGCGCATGTCGTAGTGGGCCACGCTGTAGCCCTCGGCCTGCAATGCATCGATGCCCTTGGCGGCGATGTTGCCGATGTGACCGATGGTGAGCACCGCGATGTCGGAGCCCGAGCGCACCTTGCGGCCCGTGCCCACCTTGATGGCCTTGAAGGGCGTCTTCCACTCGGTCATCACGCCCTCACCGCGCGGGTAGCGGATGCTGAAGGGGCCCTGGTCCGGCAGCTGCGCGGTGTACATGAGGTTGCGCAGCTCCTCCTCGTTCATGGGGGCGCTCACCACCATGTTCGGGATGCAGCGGAAGTAGGCGAGGTCGAAGGCGCCGTGGTGCGTGGGGCCGTCGGCGCCGGCCAGGCCGCCGCGGTCGAGACAGAAGACCACGTTGAGGTTCTGCAGCGCCACATCGTGCACCACCTGGTCGTAGGCGCGCTGCATGAAGGAACTGTAGATGTTGCAGAAGGGTACGAGCCCCTGCGTGGCCATGCCGGCGCTGAAGGTGACCGCGTGCTGCTCGGCGATGCCCACGTCGAACGCGCGGTCGGGCATGGCCTTCATCATGATGTTGAGCGAGCAGCCCGTGGGCATGGCGGGCGTGACGCCGACGATCTTGTCGTTCTTCTCGGCCAGCTCCACGATGGTGTGGCCGAACACGTCCTGGTACTTCGGCGGCTGCGGGCTCTTGGGCACCACCTTGATGATCTCGCCGGTCTCCTTGTTGAACAGGCCGGGCGCGTGCCACACGGTGGGGCTGCCCTCCTCGGCGGGGCCGTAACCCTTGCCCTTCATGGTCACCGTGTGCAGGATCTTGGGACCCGGGATGTCCTTCAGGTCGCGCATCACCTTCACCAGGCGCTCCACGTCGTGGCCGTCGACCGGACCGAAGTAGCGGAACTGGAGGCTCTCGAAGAGGTTGCTCTGCTTCAGCAGGGCGCTCTTCAGCGCGTTCTCCACCTTGCTGGCCACGCTCTGGGCGTTGGGGCCGAACTTGCTGATCTTGCCCAGCAGGTTCCACACCTCGTCCTTCACCTTGTTGTAGGTGTGGCTCGTGGTGATGTCGGTGAGGTACTCCTTCAAGGCACCGACGTTGGGGTCGATGCTCATGCAGTTGTCGTTGAGCACCACCAGCAGGTCACTGTTGGCGGTGCCGCCGTGGTTGAGGGCCTCGAAGGCCATGCCGGCCGTCATGGCGCCATCGCCGATCACGGCCACGCACTGGCGGTCGGTCTCGCCCTTGAGCTTGCTGGCCACGGCCATGCCCAGCGCCCCGCCGATGGAGGTGCTGCTGTGGCCCACGCCGAAGGTGTCGTACTCGCTCTCGCTGCGCTTGGGGAAGCCGCTGATGCCCTTGTGGATCCGGTTGGTGTGGAACACCTTGCGGCGGCCCGTGAGGATCTTGTGCCCGTAGGCCTGGTGACCCACGTCCCACACGAGCTGGTCGTAGGGCGTGTTGAAGACGTAGTGCAGGGCCACGGTGAGCTCCACCACGCCCAGGCTGGCACCGAAGTGGCCGCCCTTCACGCTCACCACATCGATGATGAACTCGCGGAGCTCCTTGCACACCTGTTCCAGCTGGTCCTCGGGCAGGGCGCGCAGATCGGCCGGAAGCGCGATGCGCTCCAGCAGCGGATAGGTTCCGGTGGGCTGTTCCAAGGGCGTGGGCTTACCAGGATTGAACAAAGGTACGGGACGGTTGGTTCGGACGGCCTGTTCTTGAACGGGGCCCCGGGCCGATCCGTATGGCGCCACGGGCCGGCCAATTCCCGCTCCGTCCTGGTCATCGACCGTTCCGGCAGGGCCAAGGCAACGCCACGGGCCAACATGCGGTCTTCATACACACCGACCATATGAAGCTCTCCTCCCTCCTCACCCCCGCGGCGCTCCTCCTCCCGCTGGCCATTGCCGCCCAACAGCCCGACTGGCTCGTGGGCTGGCCCGTGAACTGGAACATGAACCCCAGCATGCCCCGCCATGTGCTGGCCTCTTCGCCGGGCGGGCAGCTCATGTCCGCGCGGCTCGATGGTGCGGTGCAGAGCTTCGGGGTCGACCTGTTCGGCAGCGTGGTGGTGCACGGGCTCCACCCCGGCACCGGGCAGCCGCTCTGGTCCTGCGGGCTGTTCCCCGACGCCACGGCCGACTGCGGTGCGGTCGACGACAGTGGCAACGTCTATGTGGCCGGGCGTTTCATGGACGACATGGCCCTGTGCGACGGGTCCATCCTCGGGCATACGGGCTCCGGGCTCGACGTGGACCTCTACCTGATGAAGTTCGACCCTTCCGGCATGCTGGTCTGGAAGCGGAACATCTCGGTCGACCAGCCCGACGCCACCATGATGGCCGCCGTGGCGATCGACCCGAACGGCGCCCTCTGGTACGCCACCAGCGACTTCATGCTCACCCGCATCAACCGGGTGGACGCGGCGGGCAATGATGTGGAGCAGCGCTTCATCGACGGGGGCAAGACCATCGGTGGCATGTCCTTCGACCCGTGGGGCGGACTGTACGTTAGCGGCGGCTGCGACAACAACGCGTTCGCCTTCGGCGGCATCACCCCGGCGCTGCCCGCCAACGAACCATACCTCATGTTCCTGTGCCGCTTCAAGCCCGACGGCACCGGCGACTGGGTGCAGTTCGCGCACGATGTCACCTTCCAGTTCCCCGTGGTGGTGGCCGATGCCTTCGGGCACGCCTACATCGCCGGCAGCTTGCTGGACTCCACCACCTGGGGCGGGCTTCCGGTGAACGGCGCCGACTGGGTCTCGGCGATGTTCCTGGCCAAGGCGGACAGCACCGGCCAGTTCCTGTGGACCGTGGAGAGCGACACGGCGGGCGGCCCCATCACCGGCGATGTGGATGCTGGTATCCGCGGCTGCCTGGCGGTGGACGGTGCGGGGAACGCGTACATCACGGGCTCCGTGCGCGGGCAGGTGGACTGGGGCAACGGCGTGGTGAGCGATGCCATCAGCCTGGGCCTTCGTGCGCAGACGATCGTGGCCTTCGACCCCAACGGCATCCCGCAATGGGCCACCACCAGCCAGCCACTGGGCATGGTGCTCGCGCACACCCTCACCAGCCCGGCCAGCGGCACGCTCTACTTCAGCAACCACGCCAACGACGTGATCAGCTTCCCACCGCTGCAGATCGGTGCCAGCGGCGTGCAGGCCTTCACCATCGGCCGAATCACCAACCCCTCGACCGCGGTGCCGGAAGGTCCGGTCAGGCCGGTGCTCACCGCGTTCCCATCGCCCTTCACCGACGCCTTCGCCCTTTCACCCGCACCTGGGGGGCAGAGCGTGGTGCGTGCCCTCGATGCGAACGGCCGCCTGGTGTACAGCGGACCCTACAGCGACGGGCTGGGCCGGGATTGGCCTGCAGGGCTATACGCCGTGGAGGTGCGCAATGGTCCCGAACGCAGCGTGGTGCGCGTGGTGAAGGAATGATCTAGCCCTTCTTCAGGAACGCATCCCATCCCTGGGCCGTGAGCTCGTGCTCGCCGCCCTGCTTGTCAACCAGCCTGTAGCCGCTGTTCGCGTCGGTCATGTGGCCCACCACGGTGAGGTTCGGGTTGCCCTTGATGGCCTCGAAGTCGGCCTGGCGGACGGTGAAGAGCAGCTCGTAGTCCTCGCCGCCGCTGAGCGCGCACACCGTGGGGTCGAGGTTGAAATCGCGGGCCGTGTTATAGGTGTGCGGATCGATGGGCAGCTTCTCGTCGTAGAGGCGCACGCCCAGGCCCGAGCTGCGGGCGATGTGGATGGCCTCGCTCGCGAGCCCGTCGCTGATGTCGATCATGGCGGTGGGCTTCACGCCGAGCTGTTTCAGTAAGGCGATGATGTCCCTGCGGGCCTCGGGCTTCAGCTGGCGCTCGAGGATGTAGTCGTGGCCGGCGAGGTCGGGCTGGGCGCCGGTCTCCGTGAACACCGACTTCTCGCGCTCGAGCACCTGCAGGCCCATGTAGGCGCCGCCGAGGTCTCCGCTCACCACCAGCAGGTCGTGCTCGCCGGCGCCGTTGCGGTACACCAGTTCCCCGGCTGTCGCGGCCCCGATCGCGGTCACCGCGATCACCAGCCCGCTGCGGCTGCTGCACGTGTCGCCGCCCACCAGGTCCACGCCGTAGTGCTTGCACGCGAGCAACATGCCTTCGTACAGCTCCTCCACCGCCTCCACCGGGAAGCGGTTGCTCAGGGCCAGCGCCACCGTCACCTGCCGCGGTTCGGCGTTCATGGCGTACACGTCGCTCAGGTTTACCACGATGGCCTTGTAGCCCAGGTGCTTCAGCGGCATGTAGGCCAGGTCGAAGTGAACCCCTTCCACCAGCATGTCGGTGGTGACCACCTGGTGCAGCCCCGAAGGGTCGATCACGGCAGCATCATCGCCGATGCCCTTCACGGTCGAGGGCTGGGTGAGCTGCACGCGGGAGGCCAGGCGTTCGATGAGGCCGAACTCGCCAAGGGCGGAAAGCTCGGTGCGGAGGGGGGTGTCGGTCATGGCGGGTGGCAAAGCTACCGTGCGTCATGTGCAGCACCACCGGCCCGGGCTATCTTGATGCATCATCCACCTCAATTCCACCGTGACCATGGCGACGTTCGAACTGTACACCGACAAGGCGGGCCAGCATCGCTTCCGCCTGAAGGCCGACAACGGGCAGATCATCCTCGCGGGCGAAGGCTACGGTCGGCGCTCATCGGCCCGCAACGGCATCGCGAGCGTGCGACGCAATGCATCGGACGACCACCGCTTCGAGCGCAAGCACACCAGGAGCGGCTGGAGCTTCAACCTGAAGGCGGCCAACGGGCAGGTGATCGGCACCAGCGAGGTGTACGACAGTGAGCCCGCACGCGAGAACGGCATCGCCAGCGTGAAGAAGGCGGCGGCGAAGGCCGGAATGAAGGAGCTGTGAGGATCGGCCGGTGACCGCGCATCGCTGTCATCCTTCTCCGGACCGGGCCACGGGATCGGTGAGGGATCCCCAAGGCGGCAGCATGTGCCCACCCTCACTCCTTCACGAACCGGAGCACCGTGCGCCCAACGTCGGGCAGCAGCAGGAAATGCAGGCCCGGGGCCAGGCCCACGAGGTCCAGCTCCGTGCGGCCGCCCGCAGCGCGCCATTCACCCACCGTACGCCCCAAGGCATCCACGGCGCGCAGTCGATCGCCTGCACCCAGTGGCCCCTCGATCACCAAGCGGTCGTTCGCAGGTACCGGGTACACCGCGAACGCCTGGGCCGCGGAGGGGTCGCCCGCTATACCGGTGGGTACGTAGATCACGTTGTTTCCGCAGTACGCCGGCCGACCGAGCACCTCCTTCCGGTACTCCGCCTCGTTCAAGGGATCGGTGGCCAACCAGTTGTTGTTACGGATGGGCGGTATACCGGGCGAAGCAGCGTAGAACGGCGGGAACGGATAGTTGAACAGGGAGGCCATGGTCGGCTCCGTGGTGCCCACCGGGAGCACGGTACCCTTGATCTGGTTCCCGTATTCGAAATGATCGATGCCTTGCAACAGGTAGAGCCCGAGCAGGGCGGAGGTGGTGTCCGTCACCTGGTTGCCGATGAAGGTCTGGTGGTCCGAGGGCGGCGCCGCGTTCATCACGATGCCATACAGCTCGGCCCGGTTGCGGAAGAAGGTGTTGTTCGGTCCGTTGATGCCGTGGCTGTCGTCGATCACGATGTTCTGCACCACGTTGCCTTCGAAGAGGTTCATGTACGGGTAGTTGCCGTGCAGCACCAGGTCTCCCGCTGCATCCGACGGCAGCGGAAAGGCCGACCAGAACGGAGCGGTGCTGTGGTTGTAGGCGAACACGTTGCCGTTGGCCCCCGCCTGCAGGATCATGGAATGCCGCAGGTGCTCGAAGGTGTTGCGGTGGATGTAGCAATCGCCGCTGGTGAAGTCGACCAACACACCGTAGCCCTTGCCACCGCTCCCGTACGAGTGGGCATCCTTGAAAAAGCAATTGCTCACTGTGACCTGCGTGGACCGGAAGATGTCGACGTGCGCGTAGTTGCAGAGCTCCCCGGAAACACCGCTCAAGCTGCAGTCCATGGCATTGCTGAATAAGATGTTCGCCACCTGGTCGGGTGACGCGTCGACCCGCTTGATGGCCAGGCAGCGCAGGTGCACCTGGCGGCGTGGTGTGATGCGGTACACCGAGCCCAGCACCATGTTCCGGCGCATGGGCCGGTAGACCGTGACCGAGGTCGCGTTAATGAGGGACGCCACCTGCACGATCTGTCCGGTCTGGCCAACGCCCCACCAATCATTCACCAGCGTGCTGTCGTCCGAAGGGATCAACCGCAGGAGATCACCGGCCATTATTCCAGAGGTGGACGAGACCGAAGCGATACTGGAACCTTGCGTGCCGTACCCGCTCGTTATCCCGGAGATCGGGGCCTCCGTCCCCGCGATCACGATGCCGTGGGCGTTGGGTCCGGGCGACAGCAGCAGCCTGGAGACGGTTGTGCCGAGCGCGGGGTCCGCTTCGCCCTGCAGGATGATCGAATCCGGCAGCACGATCGGTTGGGTGAAGAGGTAATCCCCCGCCGGAATGACCACCTGACCAGGTCCGCCCAAGGCGGCGATGGCGGCGCTCAACGCCGAGTCACAAGGGGCCACCCCCGTGTTGTCCGCACCGAAGGAGGACAGGAAGACCGTGGGCGCGGGCACGAAGGCGGCTGCGGAACCGGGCTGGGACCAGGCCGCGAGGCGGTCGGGAGGAATGGTCTGTGCGGCCGCCAGCAACGGCATTAACAGCTTGATCGCCAGCACGAAGCTCCGACCGGAACGGGCGCGGGTGCTCATGTGATCCGAAGGTAAAGGGCTCCGCCGCGAGGTGTGCGGGACCGATCGAAAAGACGTTCGCAAACGGGGATGGATGCCTACCCGACCGGGCAAGGAAAGTGGTGCGCCAACAACCAGCGCATCACGGGTGTTGTTCCGTGCGCACCCCTTGCACCCAGCGCATTGGGGCGTACCTTTGCCTTGAAACTTGTTTAGACTCATTCTAAATAAGAGAAAAGACCCCTCCCCCGCCGAGGCTACGGCGGGTAACACATGATCAAGGTCTCCGAACCCGCCAAGGCGGAAGTCACCAAGCTCCTGGGCCAGGAGGGCCGCGGCCCCAACCACTTCGTCCGCGTGGGCGTGAAGGGCGGCGGCTGCAGCGGCCTGATGTACGACCTCACCTTCGACGACCAGATGAAGGACGGCGACAAGGTCTTCGAGGACAACGGCGTGAAGGTGGTGGTGGACAAGAAGAGCCTGCTCTACCTGCTGGGCACCACCCTCGATTTCAGCGGCGGCCTCAACGGCAAGGGCTTCCAGTTCGTGAACCCCAACGCATCGCGCACCTGTGGGTGTGGCGAGAGCTTCAGCATCTGATGAACCGCAACGACGCGACCGCAACGCAATACCACAGCCGCATTCACGTAGCGTTCGTTGCGCCGTTGCGGTAAGAACCTCATCGCATGGCACAAGACACCGACGACATCCTCCGCGAGGTCACCGAGAAGGAATACGCCTACGGTTTCATCACGGACATCGAGAGCGAGAAGGCGCCCAAGGGCCTGAACGAGGACATCGTGCGCTTCATCAGCGCCAGGAAGAACGAGCCCGAATGGATGCTCGAGTGGCGGCTGGAGGCCTTCCACCTGTGGCAGAAGATGGAGGAGCCCGAGTGGGCCCACGTGCACTACCCCAAGATCGACTACCAGAACGCGTACTACTACAGCGCGCCCAAGAAGAAGCCCACGCTCAACAGCCTGGACGAGGCCGACCCCGAGCTGGTGAAGACCTTCGAGAAACTGGGCATCTCCCTCGAGGAGCAGAAGCGCCTGGCCGGTGTGGCGGTGGACGTGGTGTTCGACAGCGTGAGCGTGAAGACCACCTTCAAGGAGACGCTGAAAGAGAAGGGCATCATCTTCTGCGCGTTCAGCGAGGCCGTGCACGAGCACCCCGAACTGGTGAAGAAGTACATCGGCAGCGTGGTGCCCCGCACGGACAACTACTTCGCCGCGCTCAACAGCGCCGTGTTCAGCGACGGCAGCTTCTGCTACATCCCGCCGGGCGTGCGCTGCCCCATGGAGCTCAGCACCTACTTCCGCATCAACGAGGCCATGACCGGCCAGTTCGAGCGCAC
>JAEUSV010000153.1 GCA_016788485.1 Flavobacteriales bacterium | reverse complement strand
ACCGCGGCGATGAGGTCCTGGTGCCCGCGGATGTTGAGGAAGGTCTCCTGCTGCCCCGCGAAGCTGGCGTCGGGCAGGTCCTCCGCGGTGGCGCTCGATCGCACGGCCACATCGGTCTGCTCGTTGCCGTACTGCTTGCTCATCTCGTCGTACCGCTCCAGGATGCCCCGCCAGATCTCCTCGGGGAACTTGCCGTTCTTGATCAGTGTGCGCACGGCCAGGCCGGTTCGGCGGATGTTCTCCACGTCATCGGTGTTCAGCTTGGCGACGATGTCGCGGATCTTCTGGTCGAGGTCGTTGTGCGCGATGAAGGCCTGGTAGCTGGCCACGGTGACCACGAAGCCGCCGGGCACCTGCACCCCCAGCCGGCCCAGGTTGCGGATCATTTCGCCGAGGCTTGCGTTCTTGCCACCAACGGTGTCGATGTCGCTCAGCTCCACCTCGTGGAGCCATTTCAGGTAGGGGGGCGTGCTCATGTGTACAGAAGAGGGTACATGGAATGGACGTGGCCTTGAACGTTGGTTGCCGCATGCGGGTTCCGGGCGGCCGCAAGGTGCGCGTCGTGCACCGCTTGGGACAGCACGATCGTCCGAACAACGCGGAACGTGCCGGGCACGATGGGGGTATTCCACCGGTTCGTTGTCACAGGGGAAACGACGATCGGATGAACACCTCCTTCCTGCGCTGGCTTCCGCTGGCGGCCACGCTCACCTTCACGATCAACGCCCGGGCCCAGCAGCCCACGGACCAGGCGATGCGCACCCTGTTCGGATCGGACCACGATGTGCACAACGGGGGCTGGGGAGCGCCCACCGCGTCCTACACCCGCGTGCTCGACCAGGACGCGATGCTGGTGGGCGTTCGCGGCGGATGGATCATCGACCACCGCTTCACCCTGGGCATCGCCGGCCACGGCCTGGTGACCCCGGTGAACAACACCTCGTACGACTCCTATCTCGTGGAGAAGGGCCGGGACCTGTACGACAAGAGCCGCTTCCAGATGGGCTATGGCGGCCTCCTCATCGAGCCCATCATCGCCTACCGCAGCCCGGTGCATGTGAGCCTTCCCGTGCTCATCGGGGCGGGCGGCTGCGGCTACCAGACCTTCACCGACCTGCCGGACGAATGGGATCCCGCCAACTGGGAGGATGATGTGCAGGCCTTTTTCGTGGTGGAGCCGGGGATCGACCTGGAGGTGAACATGGTGAAGCTCGTGCGCCTCGGCCTCGGGGTTTCGTACCGGTACACCAGCGATGTGTTGCTGCCCGCCACCTCCAAGGACGCCCTCAATGGATTCAACGCCACCTTCGCCGTGAAGGTGGGGGTGTTCTGAACCGCGCGTCCTCGGCCGGCGGTGTAGCTTGGCGGCATGAGGATCCGCGCGGTGCTGCCTTTGCTGATGGCCTGCCTGCTCACGGCCGCCCAGGCCTGCGCACAGGTCGGCGGCTCCCCGCTGGTGATCGGCTACTATGCCGGCGACGGGCGCGACGTGCCCATGCGGCGCATGGACCAGCTGACGCACGTGATCTGGAGCTTCGGTCACCTGCGCAACGACAGCTTCATCGTGGCGGACAAGCAGGTGAAGGTGCTGCGCGACCTGGTGGGGGCCAAGCGCGCGAACCCCAAGCTGAAAGTGCTGGTGTCGCTGGGAGGCTGGGGCGGCTGCGAGCCTTGCTCGGAGACCTTCTCCCGCGTAGAGGGACGCGCCACCTTCGCCCGCAGCGTGAAGGCCCTGCTGAAGCGCACCTGGACCGACGGCATCGACCTCGACTGGGAGTATCCGGCGGTGCAGGGCTTTCCAGGCCATCCGTACGCCGATGCCGACCGGCACAACTTCACCCTGCTGGTGCGCGAGCTGCGGCGTGAGCTGGGTGAGGGCTACGAGATCACCTTTGCCGCGGGCGGAACGGACGAGTGCCTGGTGAAGGGCTTCGAGTGGGACAGCGTGATGGCCGTGGCCGATCGCGTGCACGTGATGAGCTATGACCTGGTGCACGGCTTCAGCACCCGCACCGGCCATCACACGCCGCTCCACGCCACGCCCGCTCAATCGGCCAGCGCCGAGCGGGCCGTGCACCTGCTCGATTCCCTCGGTGTGCCGCGCAGCAAGGTGGTGATCGGCGGAGCCTTCTATGCCCGGGTGTTCAAGGAGGTGGACGCCACCGGCAACGGGCTGCACCGGCCCGGCGTGTTCAGCACCTACATGCGCTACAGCGTGGTCGACACCGCCATCGCGCCGGCCAGGGGCTGGGCGCTGTACCGCGATGCGAAGGCCGGAGCGCCCTATGCCTACCGTGCCAGCACACGCGAGTTCGCCACCTTCGACGATGCGACCAGCCTGGCGGAGAAGGCCCGGTACGTGCGGCGCGAAGGGCTCGGCGGCCTCATGTTCTGGCAGCTCGGTGAGGACAAGCTGAGCAACGGTCTGCTCCAGGCGATCCATGATGCGCTCCAGGCCCCATGAACGACCCCAACCACATCGCGCACAAGAAGCCCATGTACCCCGTGGGCCCGGCCTTGTGGGACTACCTCCGCGACCATTCGCGGTCCACCCGGCTGCCCCTGGTCTATGCCGACCTGCTCCGGTACGACAGCCTCATGCCCCAACGCGATGCCGCCGGGCGGGAGACCCTGTGGAACACCGTGCTGCTGCGCCCGTCGGACCAGGCCGACCTGCACGAGCGCCTGGTGGCCGTGTACCAGCTGCTGATCGCCGATGGGCGCCCCATCGACTACCTGCGGGTGGCGAGCATCGACTACTGCATCTACGGCAACAGTCAGCCCTTCCGGATCAAGATCCTCAACCTGATCAACGACAACCACGACTACTACTACATCAAGAAGCCCGATGCCAGCCGCATCTATGGGCTGGAACTGGAGCACCTGTTGAGCCCCAACCGCATCAACTACATGGTGGGCGAGGGCACGCTGGTCGAGGAGCACATCATCGGCGTGCCGGGCGATGACTTCATCGCGGCACCGCAGCTCTACCACGGCAACATGAACCTCGTGCGCCTGAGCAAGGAGTTCGTGAAGTTCAACGAGCGCTGCTTCGTTCGCCTGCTCGGCGACATGCGGGCCTACAACTTCGTGGTGGACGTGATCCAGGACTTCGACCAGGTGCAGTACCGCATCCGGAGCATCGACTTCGACCAGCAGAGCTTCGAAGGGCGCTACCGCATCTACCTGCCGCAGTTCTTCAAGGAGAACCGGCCCTACGTGGAGATGGCCCAGCGCACCATCGGTCCGGAGACGGCGGCCCAGTACGCCAACGAGGAGCGAGCCAACCTGCGCAAGCGCTACCGGCTTTCGCACGAGCAGCTGGCCCAGCTCTTCGTCGTGATGCGCGACGATGTGATCAGCACCCCCGCGCACGTGGCGCAGCTGGCCGGTGAACTGGCGGACCTGCACGGACTGGAGGCCCTGCGCTCCTGCACCACCATGGGCCAGGTGCTCGAGCTGCACCTGCACCATGTGCTCGAGCTCGACCGGGGCGAAGGGTGAGCACCAAACCCCGGAGCACGTTCCTGCGTTGAAGGGTCCGGAGCCGGGATCACATCACCCCGGTCCGCCGTGCCGATGCGCCTTGTCCTTCTCGCCCTGATCGCCCTGCCCGCCGTGCTCCAGGCCCAAACGCTGGACTACCGCTGGTTGAACCAGCCCTGCGGGCAGGTGCTCAATTGCGACAGCGGCTGCACGGCCTGCAACATGCCCACTTCCTCCGGCGCGGTCCTCATCGGCACCGACCTGGCCTCCCTGTCCATCGACGTATGCCCGCACCCGGTCACCACGGCTGACAATGCGCTCTTCACCACCGGCTGGCCGGCCATGGCCGACGACCAGCACCGGTTGATGCTCTCGGCGCTCACCCTGCAACCCCTGCACATCGACAGCGTGGTGATCCGTCACCGCCGCACCGCCGACGGGCCCGTGATGCTGCGCGTCTCCGCCGCGCTCAACAACGGTCCTGTCAACGCCGAAGGCTCCGTGCCGGTGGACGAGGCCTATACCACCACGGTGTTCACCGACCTGGGCGTGGTGGCCGCCCAGGAAGGCAACGCCATGGGCCTTTTCCAGCTCATCCTCCAGGCCGATCAGGGCCAGGGTGGCGCCTGGGTGCTCGATGAGGTGCGCATCGTCACCTCACCGGCCACGCTCACGGCCATCCCCGAACTGCAGGCCCCGCGGTACGCGAACGCGCCGCGCTACGACCTGCTGGGCCGGCCCGCGCCGCGCACCGATGCGCAGGGCGTGTTCCTCGACCGCTACAAGCGGATCCGGATCGACTGATCCTATTTCGCCACGCGGGGGTGGTAGCGCAGGATGTTGCTGCGCAGGTACTCCCGGTCGAGGTGCGTGTAGATCTCCGTGGTGGTGATGCTGGCATGGCCGAGCATCTCCTGCACCGCGCGCAGGTCGGCGCCGCCCTCCACCAGGTGCGTGGCGAACGAATGCCGGAAGGTGTGCGGGCTGATCGTCTTGCGCACGCCGGCCAGCGCGGCCAGGCGCTTCACCAGGTTGAACACGGAAACACGCGACAGCCGGCCTCCGCGGGCGTTGAGGAAGAGCAGGTCCGCGGCCTTGGGCTGCACGGGCAGGTGCACGCGTTCCTCGTCGCGGTAGCGCGTGATCTGTCGCATGGCCTCGGGCCCGATGGGCACCAGCCGCTCCTTGTCGCCCTTGCCCACCACGCGGATGAAGCCCTCGCTGAAGTGCAGGCGGCTCAATTGCAGATCGCACAGCTCGCTCACGCGAAGCCCGCAGCCGTAAAGCGTTTCCACGATGGCGCGGTCGCGGTGGGCGAGGGGACGGCTCATGTCGAGCGCGGCCACGATGGCGTCGACCTCGGCCACGGTGAGGAAGGTGGGCAGGTAGCGGCCCGTGCGCGGGCTCTCGAGCAGCTCGGTAGGATCGGCGTCCACGACCTTCTCGCGGCGCAGGCTGCGGTAGAAGCCGCGCACGGCGCTCAACAGGCGCGCCTGGCTCGTGGCGCCCAGGCCCTGCTTCGAGACCCAGGTGGTGAAGGCCTGCAGGTCCTCCAGGGTGAGCGCATCGGGCTTCAACGGCGGCGTGTGCTGCTCGGCGAAGGCCTGCAGCTTCCCCAGGTCGCGCAGGTAGGCCTCCACCGTGCGGTCGCTCAACGACCGCTCCAGCTTCAGGTGCACGCGCAGATCGATCAGGGCCTGCTTCCACTCCACGCAACGAAGGTGGGCGTGGCCACGCCCCGGCCCGGCATCCGCCCGCGCCCAACTTCCCACGCCCCGCTGTTATCAGCGCGCTTCACCACCTTTGCGGCATGAAGCTGCTGGTGGTGAACGGTCCCAACCTCAACCTGCTGGGCCGTCGCGAGCCCGGGGTGTACGGCGACCGCTCCTTCGAGTCGTACCTGCCCGCGCTGCGCAAGCGCTTCCCCGAGCACGACATCGACCACTACCAGAGCAACGTGGAGGGCGAGCTGGTGAACGCCCTTCAGGCCGCCGACGGCGCGTTCGACGGGGTGGTGCTCAACGCCGGGGGCTACACCCACACCAGCGTGGCGCTGCGCGACTGCATCGCCGCCATCAAGGTGCCGGTGATCGAGGTGCACATCAGCAACGTGCTCAAGCGCGAGGAGTTCCGCCACACCAGCCTCATCGGGGGCGTTTGCCTGGGCACGATCGCGGGCCTGGGGCTCGATGGCTACCGCCTGGCGGTGGACCACCTGCTCAGCCGCGGCGGGTGAAGGCCGTGGCGTCCAGCTTGTCGAAGGTCTTCCAGCCGAGGATGAAGCGGTCGTAGGCCACGCTGCGCTGGTACTGCCCTGTAAGGTCGGGCGAGCGCTCCAAGGCCTGCAGTCGGCGACGTTCGCGCAGCACGGCGGGCAGCATGGCGTAGAAGTGCAGGTGCGCGCGCAGCACCTGCCAGGTGTGGGCGCCGTGGCCCTCGAGCAGGAACTTGAGGCCCGCCGCACCGTCGAGCACCAGGCGCCGCGCGATGCGCATGGGCAGCCAGCCGCGGTGCAGGTTCTTGGTGAGCACGATGAGGCTGTTGCGGAAGTTGAGGTAGGTCTTCCGCGGACTGCCATAGCCCAGGGCGCCGCCGCCCACGTGGTACACGGTGGTGGCTGCCGTGTAGCCGATGCGCCAGCCCGTGCGCTTCAGCCGCCAGCACAGGTCGATCTCCTCCATGTGCGCGAAGAGCGAGGCGTCGAAGCCGCCCGCCGCGCGGAAGGCCTCGGCCCGGATCATGAGGCAGGCGCCCGTGGCCCAGAAGACCTCGCGCTCGTCGTCGTACTGCCCGTGGTCCTTCTCGGTGATCTCGAAGATGCGCCCGCGGCAGAAGGGATAACCGTTGCGGTCGATGAAGCCGCCTGCCGCCCCCGCATGCTCGAACCGGTCGCGCTGTCCGTGGCTCAACACCTTGGGCTGGCAGGCGGCCATCTCCGGGTGGCGCCGCAGGTACCCCGCCAGCGCCGGGACCCAACCGGGCATCACCTCCACGTCGCTGTTCAGCAGTACGTAGAGCTCGGCGTCCACCTGCTTCAGGGCCTCGTTGTAGCCGCCGGCGAAGCCCAGGTTGGTGGCGTTGCGCACCACCTCCACCCCGGGGCAATGGTCCTGCACCCAGGCCACCGAGCCGTCCGTGGAACCGTTGTCGGCCACGATCACCCGCGCATCACCGCCGGTGGCCGCCACCACGCCGGGCAGGAACCGCTGCAGCCAGTGCTGGCCGTTCCAGTTGAGGATCACAACAGCGATGGGGGAGGCCATGGCGCGGGGACCGCAAAAATGGGCGTTCCCCGCGAGCCTTCGTCAGCGCGGATCGTTATAGAACTCCAACGCGCGCTCCCCGCTCAGCGTGTTCACCTTCTGCGGGTCCACGTTGTTCATGGAGTTGTTGCGCGAGTGGATGATCTGGTTCCACCGGCTGTTCTGCACCTCGCCGGGCACCTCGCTGTGGATGAGCTCGTAGCAATCGCCCACCAGCTCGGGCATGTAGAACACGAAGCGGCGGTTGGTGTACTTGCCCGCCCGGTAGTAGTGCCAGATCTGGTAAGGGTAGGCGTCGGTCTCGTTGGCCCGGTCCATGATGGTGTTGGGCGCGCCGTATTTCAGGTGCACATAGCCGCGGTCGGTGTCGTACCCGGGGATGTTCCGGCAGCCGTAGAGCTTGTTCACCTTCACCACCTCGGCATGGTAGCGCTTCCACGCGTCCTCGGCCTGCGGTCCGCTGCGGTTGTACCAGAAGGTGTACATGAAGCGCTTCATCAGCTCCATGTCCTTGTCCTTGTAACGGTCGTCGATGATCTTGCGCTCCAGGCTGCTGGCGATGGGGCGCATGCTGCGCAGGGCGTCGGCCAGCGTGTCGGCGGCGGTGAAACCGTCCACGAAGGTGTGGCCCAGCGGGGTGTCGTTGGTGAGGTCGTACTTCAGCGGGTTGTTGCGCTGGATCAGCTGCTCCTGGCGGGCCAGCAGCTCCCCGTTGCGGTCACGGGCCTCGAGCACCAGGAGGAAGTTGCCCGACGGCAGGCCGCTGATGTCCCATTGCGCCAGCACCGGGCTCACCTCGGCCGCGCGCATGCGCTGCACCTTCTTGAAGGTCCCGAACACCTCGTGGTCCTCGAAGCCCTCCAGGTGGTAGGTGAGCATGTACAGGCTGTCGCCCTTCAGGCCGGCAGGCGCGCCGTACACCTCGGCGTAGAAGGCGAGGCTCTTCACCTCGGTGGGGTAGTAGGTGCTGGTGAAGGGAAGCACCTCGTAGCCGCTGCGGGCCGTGGGCGAACCCTCGGCCTTGGTGATCTGCGAGGCGAGGAGCACATCGCTGAAGGACAGTCCGGCGGGACGGGCGCCCACGGGCAGGGGCAACTGCACGCGGGCCGGCGTGGTATCGCCCCGCACCAGGTCGCGCAGCTCCACCACCAGGCCATGGTCGCCGGGCTGCAGCAGGAAGCTTTCAAGGTGCACGAAGTCGGCGCTCACGCTGTCGGTGCCTTCGGGGCCGTTCACCACGGTCTTGCGGTAGTCGGCGATGGCGTTGTTGCGCTCGACCAGGGTCACCGCCTCCACCCGCGCCTGCTGGAAGCCGTGGGCGTTGGGCGCCAGGGCCACCGAGTAGCCCAGGGTGGAGATGATCACGTCCACCCGTTCACCCTGCCCGGGCACATGGAACACCTTGGTCTCCACGATGGCGTCGGGACCGATCTGCGCATGCAGCGCCGCGGCGGCGCACAAGGCCAGGCTCGCGACGAGGGGGCGGGGGCGTAGCATGTACCAAAGATAACCCCGCAAGGGCCCCGGCTTCGACCGGTGGTGGGCCGGGAGCTGCCGTTGCTGGGGTGCGGGGGATGCGTGATCCTGCCTCCGTCAGGAAGCAGCGATCGATACCCATGAGCTTGGTGTTGGCCTTCCTCTACCTTCGCGCCGCGTTTGCACGCCCCATCGGAGAGGTGGCAGAGTGGTCGATCGCGGCGGTCTTGAAAACCGCTTTACCAGCAATGGTAACGGGGGTTCGAATCCCTCCCTCTCCGCCGGACCGGAAGCCGCCCTAGGGCGGCTTCGTTCGTTCCCCGGGACGTGCGAGCTTGCTCGCGAACGGAGCGGGGAACGAACGAATCATCGCGCGGAGCGCGATGGGCTTCTGGCCCGAAGCTCCCCACTTTGGGCAAGCGCGTCCACGTGCAACCCCGACGTCTCCATCAATTCGGAAGCCGCTGAGCGCCGCTTCATTCGGAAGGGCTACCATCCGTTCGCGCCCGTTGCCCATCTTCGCCCACGCACCGCCATGCGCCTCACCTTCCTCGGCACCGGTACCAGCCAGGGCGTACCCATCATCGGTTGCCGATGTGCGGTGTGCACTAGCCCCGACCCGCGCGACCAGCGCCTGCGCGTGAGCGTGCTGGTGGAGGTGAACGGCACCCGCATCCTCATCGACGCCGGTCCCGACATGCGCCAGCAGCTGCTGCGCGCGCGGGTGACCGACCTCGATGCCGTGCTGCTCACCCATGCCCACATGGACCACATCGGGGGCATGGACGACCTGCGGGCCATCAGCTTCCTGCACGACCCTCCGCGCCCGGTGCCCATCTACGCCGACCCGCCCACCACCGACGGCGTGCGGCACACCTACCACTACGCCTTCGGCCCCCAGCGCTACCCCGGCGTGCCCGAGTTCGCCATGCGGAGCATCGGCCGAGATCCGTTCCAGGTGGAGGGCATCGAGGTGCTGCCGGTGGAGGTGATGCACATGAACATGCCCGTGCTCGGCTTCCGCATCGGCGCCATGGCCTACGTCACCGACGCCAAGACCATCGCACCCGCCGAGCGTGACAAGCTTCGCGGCCTCGACGTGCTCGTGCTCAACGCGCTGCGCAAGCAGGAGCACTACTCGCACCTTAACCTGCAGGAGGCCCTGGAGGTGGTGCGCGACGTGCGGCCAAGGCGCGCCTACTTCACCCATATCAGCCACTGGATGGGCCTGCATGCCGAGGTGCAGCGGGAACTGCCCGATGGCGTCATCCTCGCCCACGACGGCCTGGTGGTGGAGGTCCAAGAAGGGTAGGGGTTCTGTCCCCGGCCGGTGTCGGGGCGGATCGTTTTCCTGCCGATCTTGTACCTCCCTGAACACCCTTCACACCCTATGAGACGGACATTCCTCCTGTTCGCATGCTTCAGTTTCGCGGTGGCGCCTGCCCTGGCCCAGCGCGCCGTGCCCCGCGCCGAGCGGTCCGAGGTCACCTACATCAAGGATGCCAAGCGCCTGCCGGACGACACCTGGCAGGCCATGCTGCGCGCGCGTCCGGCGTGGCGCCAGTTCGTGGCGGCGAACCCCACCTGGGCGGTGGAGTTCAACGAGGCCAACGGCCTGCCGCACCGCGCCTTCGGCCGTCCCATCCCCACCACCGGGGCCACACCCACCGACCGCGCCCTCAGCTTCCTGCAGGGCCCCCTTGCCGCCTTCGGTCTGCCCATGGATGAGCTGCAGCTCGCCCATGTGGCCACCACCACCAAGCACCACTACGTGCACTTCGGGCAGCGCCACGAAGGGGTGGATGTGCTCTTCGGCCGGGTGCTGGTGAAGATGGACCTGCAGGGCCGGGTGGTGAGCTTCGGCCTCGATGCCTACCCGGGCATCACCACCGGCCTGAGCCCCGCCCTGAGCCCGACCGCCGCCGCCGATGCCGCCGGCAACGGCCTGGTCGCGGTGACCGGCACCGACCAGCGCGGCCTGCGCATCCTGCCCCTGCCCGTGATGCGTGGCGTGGAGCACCGCCTGGTGCACGAGGTGGTGGTGCATACCGCCGAGGTGGGCCGCCCTGGCCGCTGGCTCTGCTGGGTGGACGACCTCACCGGCGAGCTGCTCTACCGCCAGAACGAGATCATCAACCACGCCCCAGGCGACGACCATGGCGCGGAGGACCTGCTGGCCGATGTGCAGGTGAACAGCACCGTGTACACCACCAACCAGCTGAACCCCTCCTCCGTGCAGGGCATGCCCGATGTGGAGATCACCATCGGCGGCCAGTCCTTCACGGCCGACAACAGCGGCTTCGTGAACAGCAGCGTCAATGGCCCCACCACCTTCACCATGGAGCTTTCCGGTGATTGGTCGCGCGTGATCCGCAATGGCACCACCGCCACGGTCACCGGCAACCTTCAGGACGGTCCCAACGTGGTGACCTTCGACAACGCCGCCACCATCCAGGAACGCAGCGCGTACCGCTACGTGAGCATGGTGCATGATCACTGCAAGGTGGTGCTGCCCACCTTCACCGGCATGGACTTCCAGCTGCCCACCAATGTGGACGTGACGGGCGGTACCTGCAATGCCTTCTACGATGGCTCGTCCATCAATTTCTACGCGGAAGGCGGTGACTGCTATTCGATGGCCAACATCGCCGACGTGGTGTGGCACGAGTACGGCCATGGCATCAACGACAACTTCTACATGGACAACGGTGGTGCCTTCATCAATGGGGGCATGAACGAGGGCTATGCCGACTTCTGGGCCTACAGCCTGTCCCAGGACCCCGTGCTGGCCGACGGTTACGACATGCTCGCCCCGGCCGAGCCCATCCGCCGGTACGATGTGGACCCGAAGGTGTACCCGGTGGACATCGTGGGCGAGGTGCATGCGGACGGTGAGATCATCGCCGGTGCGTGGTGGGACACCTACCTGTTGCTCGGCAGCGACATGAACCTCACCACGCAGCTCTTCGCCGAGGCCTTCCCCGGGCTGCAGGCCAACACCGCCAACGGCAACGAGGGCCAGGCCTTCCGCGACGTGCTGCTCGATGTGCTGCAGGCCGATGATACCGATGCCGACATCACCAACGGCACGCCCAACGGATCTGCTATCGTGGAGGGGTTCGCGATGCACGGCATCACCCTCATCAGCGGCTTCGACCTGGTCCACACCCCCGCCAGTGACCAGCCGGCGAACGCGGGGATCACGATCAACGCCCAGAGCACCGTCACCTTCCCCTACACGCAGTACGTGCAGGGCGTGCAGCTGAGCTACCGCCTCAACAACGGCGCTTGGACCAACGTGGCCATGAACAACACCGGCGGCAACAACTACAGCGCCACCATCCCCGCGCAGCCCGAAGGCACGGTGATCGCCTACTACGTGGGCATGCTCGACATCAACCAGGAGCTGAGCGCCGTGCAGCCCATCGGCGCCGCCGAGCCCGATCCCAACGTGCCGTACTACATCCTGGTGGGCTATGCCCTCAGCGCCACCGAGGACCTCGATAACCTGAGCCAGCTCGGCAACTGGACACCCGGCATGCCCGGCGACAATGCCACCACCGGTGAATGGGGCGTGGAGATCCCGATGCCATCCTTCAGCACGGTGGACAACAGTGTGATCCAGCCCGGCGATCAGCACACCCCGGGCGGTGAGCTCTGCTACGTCACCGGCAATGCGTCAAGCACCACGGCCGGCCCGGGTGAGAACGATGTGGACGCCGGGCACACCACCCTGCAGAGCGATCCGATGAACCTGTCGAACTACACGAACCCCACCTTCACCTACTACCGCTGGTACACCAACAGCCCTCCCGGTGGTGCCAATCCCGGAGCCGACTGGTGGATGGTGCAGATCACCAACGACGGCGTGAACTGGGTGCCCGTGGAGAACACCATGACCAGCGACCGCAGCTGGCGTCGAGTGGCGTTCCGCGTGCAGGACTACGTGACCCCGAACGCCACCGTGCAGGTGCGCATGATCGCTTCGGACAGCACGCGCCTGGGCCAGAACCTCGATGGTGGCAGCCTGGTGGAGGCCGCCGTCGACGACATCCAGCTGTGGGACAACGTGGGCAGCATCGGCATGGGTGAGCTGCAGGCCACCACCTTCGCCGCACTTGGCCCCAACCCCGCGAACGAGTCCATCACGGCCACGCTGAACGTGGACGCTGCCGAGGGGCTGCGCTTCCAGGTGGTGGACGCCACGGGCCGCGTGGTGCTCGATCGCAACCTGGGCCGTCGCCAGGGCCTCGTGCGTGAGCGCATCGATGTGCGCCAGCTCGCCGAGGGCGGATACGTGCTGCGCGCCATCTGGTCCGAAGGCCGGGCCGAGCAGCGCTTCGTGGTGGTGCACTGATGCTCCTTTCGGCCGAGGGCCCGCTGGTCACCGCTTGGTGCCGGCGGGCCCTCGGCGTTCAGGGCAGGTGAACACGGAGCACCTGGCGTTCGGCACCGCGGTGGAGGCAGACCACGTAGATGCCCGGGGGAACGACGCCTTCGAACGGTCGGATGGGGGCGGGCTGATAAGGGCCGTCGAACACCGTGCGGCCGGTGAGGTCGTATACGCGGACACGCTCCCATGCTCCGACGCTCCGGTCAGGCACAGGATGGTCGGTGCTCGTTCCGCCGGTGATCACCGTGCCGATCACCAGGTCGATCACGGCGGCCTGGTCGAGCGCGCTGTCGTAGATGCGCACATCGTCGAGCGTGCCGAAGAAGGGCTTTCCGCCGGTGGCCAGGTCGCCCATGGACGCCGGCGCCTGCGGGTGGAAGCCGATGGTGCCCGCGGCGGGCTGCGAGACCATGAGCGCGCCGTTGAGGTAGAGCCGCATGGTGCTGCCGTCGTAGGTGCCCGCCAGGTGGTACCACGCGTTGCTGAAGATGCTGCTGCCGGGCACCTCGAGCACATGCACCTGGCCCGCCGCACGCACGCGGAACCGAGCGCCGGTGCCGTTCACCAGGCTCAGTGCCCACACGTGGTCCTGCTCGAGCGGGCCCACGGTCTTGGCCACCAGCACGCGCTCGGTGCCGCTCACGATGTTCGGCTTGAACCAGCAGGCCAGGGTGATGGCATCGCCGGTGCCGGTGGTGAGGTCGCATGGACCAGCCACCACGCGCGCGTCGTTGCCGTTGAGGAAGAGCGCACCGGCATGGTGACCTCCGCCGGGTTGCCACGTGCTGTTGCCGTAGACCAGGCCGTTCTCGCCGCCCGCGATGTCCGCGGCGAGGAGGCCCGACGCCGCGTCCAGCGGCCAGTGATGCGCTGGCTGCTGCGCGTGCAGCTGTGCGGCAAGGCGGAGCGAGGTGAGCAGGAGCAGGTTGCGGTCCATGGCGCGATGATCTCCCTCACACCTACGCGTCGCGCAGCAGGGTGTTGCCGTTCTTCGACCAAGTGCCGAACGCCGCGAACGGAACGGGGACGGTCTTCGCCGGAAAATGTCAAGCGTGCTCCAGTGAACGCATCAGTCCGGTGCGGATCACCGCGCAAAGCCCCTGGGGGAAGCGCCCGTTCCGCAGGTGGCCCTGGTTCACCTCCAGCTCGATGCCGGCGTACCGCGTTCGGTGCAGGCGACGCAGGTGCGTGGGCAGGCCATCGGCCTTGCCGAGGTAGGGACGGTTCATGCGGACCTCCAGGGCCGGGTCGATGTCGAGCATCGCGGCGCGCCAGCGTTCGGCCCAGCGCTTCTCGGCCGCCCGGGCGGGATCGTACAGCAGGCCGATGTCGAGCGTGCGCACCTCGCCGTCGAGCACGGGTGTGAAGGTGTGCACCGCCACATGCATCACCTGTTCCTTCGCCTTGGTCCAGTAAGCCGTGGTGGCCTCAATGGCCTCGCGGTGGGGCCGGTAGTGCGCTTCCAGGACCTGTACACGCACGGCCTTGGGCAGGTCCTTGGTGAAGCGGGAGAAGAGCGCGGGGTGGTGGAGCGAGCGGTTCAGTTCCACCAACAGGCGCGTGGTGGTGGATGCGAAGGCCGCATCGGCGAGCGGCTCCAGGTCGCGGAACAGGCTCATGGCGCCGGGGTCCCAGCCGCGATGGCCGCGCAGCACATCGGAAGCGCCATGGAACAAGGCGCGGTAGGCCGGGGGGACCTCGTTGCCGCCGTGCTCGCAGGTGAGCAGCAGCTTCATGCGAACGGACGGTCGTCCTGCAGGCAGGCCGCCAGCTGGGTGTACACCGCGCGCACCTTCTCGGCGGACGGCGCCTTGCCGGTGTGGGCGAGGATGCGCGAGGACAGGCAGCCGTGCGTGAGGATGTGCTCGATGCCGGTGCGCGCGTTATCGCTGAGCTCGTCCTTCAGCTCGTTGTAAAGGTGCGCCCACAGGTTGGTGGCGGTCATGCGCGCCTCCTTCAGCACCCCGAACATGATCAGGAACTCCTTGTTGGTGATCACGGCCTTGCCGGCGTCCTTGATCACCTGCAGGAAGATGGGCAGCAGGTCGTTCTCGCTCCAGGCGCGCTGCAGGTAGTTGCTCACCCAGCGGCCCTTCACCATGGCGCGGGTCACGGCCACGATGAGCTCGGCGATGGCCAGGTCCATGGCGGGGCACTCCTGGATGTCGATCACGCGGATCTCGATGGCGCCCCGGTCGAAGCGGGCGATGGCCCCGCGCGAGTTCGCGAAGTGGTGGTCCATCACGCGCTCGGTGTCGTAGGGCGCCAGGGCCTGCGCGATGGGGCTGAAGATCTCGCGGTAGTAGTCCTCCTGCGAGAACACGGCCTCGGGGATCAACGAGCCCATGAGCTCGGGCAGGCGCTCCTGGTGGTGGAGGTAGGCCTCCATGCGGCTGTCGAGGAAGCCGGTGGCCTTGCCATCGAGCAGGGGCGAGCTGGCGCTTAGCGCGGGGATGATGGGCAGCACCATGCGGACGGCGGCGTGCAGCTTGCCGAACTCCTCGTCGTTGGCGAAGGGCAGGTTGAGGTGCGTGCTCTGCAGGTTGCTCCAGCCGTGGCCGCGGCAGTCGAAGATGCGGTTGTACAGCGCGTACACCTCGTTGTACTCGTGCGGCCAGATCACGGTCTCGCTGAAGGGGTCCATCAGCGGGTGGGCAGCGGTGGGCAGCAGCATGCGTCCGTGCTTGGCGAGCAGCGCGTTGATGGCCTTCACCTCGCCGGCGAACTTCCTCTGGAAGGAGGGGATGCGCCGGGTGGGCTTCGCGGTCTTCAGCTCCACCACATGGCTCACGAGCTCGTTGCTCCATTCCACGTCGCCGCGCTCCACGTCGCCGGTGATCCTGCCGGTGACCTCCTCGAAGAGCCTGTCCACCGTGGGGCTCACCTTCAGGGTGTCGCGCTCCACCACCATGTACTCCAGTTCGATGCCGGTGACCTCGAACAGCTTGAACTTCTTGCCGGTCATGCGTGCTTGTGCGTTGCGTTCGCTGCCGGCGCGATGCCGATGCGGCGCTCGATGGAGCGCTTCAGCGAACCGATGATGCGTGCGTACAGTTCGTCCCCCAGCACCACGTCCTCCACGCCGTGGTCGATGTTGGGGCATTCGTTCACCTCGATCACGTAGGGCTTGCCGTCGACCTCCTTGATGTCGACGCCAAAGAGGCCCTGGTCGCCCACGATGGCCTTCACCGCGTGCACGGCCGCGTCGATGATGGGCTTCGCGCACTCGTGCACGTGCATGGTGGCGAAGTCGCCCGTCTGGTCCTTCTTGGTGCTGCTGCCCCAATTGTAGATCTGCCAGTGTCCGCGGGCCATGAAGTACTTGCAGGCATACAGCGGCTCGCCGTCGAGCACCCCGATGCGCCAGTCGAAGTCGCTGGGCATGTACTCCTGCGCGATCACCAGGTCGCTGGCATCGAGCAGCTCGTTGAGCTTCTGCTCGAGCTCCTCGGGCGTCTTCGCCTTGGTCACCCCCATGCTGAAGGTGGAGTCGGGGAGCTTCAGCACCACGGGCAGCCCGAAATGCGCGGCCACCTCATGCCTGTTCTCGCTGTGCACGATGAGGGTGCGGGGGCTGGGCACGTTGTGGGCCTCCATCACCTCGGCCAGGTACACCTTGTTGTTGCACTTGAGGATCGCGTCGGGCGCGTCCATCACGGCCAGCCCTTCCTTCTGCGCCTTGCGGGCGAAGCGGTAGGTGTGGTCGTTCACGTGGGTGTTCTCCCGGATGAGCAGGGCGTCGTACTCGCCCACGCGGTCGATGTCGTCGGGACCGATGATGTCGACGGCGAAGCCCATGTGCTCGGCGGCCTGGCGGAACTTGACGATCGCGCGCTTGTTGCTGGGCGCGGCCTTGTCCTCGGGGTTCACCAGGATGGCGAGGTCGTACTGGCTGCGGTCGTCGCGGGCCTTGTCGTAGCGCTTCTTGGCGAAGTACTCCTTGGCGAAGTGGCGCACGAAGGGCAGGTGGTCCTCGGGTATCTCGTTGTAGGGGATGGCGCGCATGCCGCGCAGCTCCCACTTCTCGCCCTTGACGAAGCGTGCGCGCAGCAGCGGCGCCCGGAACACCTTCACCAGCTCGTGCGCGAGCCGGTCGTACTTGCGGTTCACGTTGCGCCCGAAGTAGATGCTGAAGATGAACTCGGTCTTGTCCTTGTGCGCCAGGCTGCTCTGGATGATCTCGTCGAGGTCGCGGGAGAGCACCTTCACCAGGCTGGGGTTCTTCAGGTCAAGGATGGCCTTCGCATCGGGGATCACCTTGTGCCCGCGCGCTTCGGCCAGCAGGCTCACGTAATAGCCGCGGCTCTGGTAGCTGTAGCTCCTCGCGAGGTTGAAGATGCGCACGTTGGTGAGCTCCGCGTAGCGCGGGTCGGTGAGGTAGTCCTTGCTGCTCACGACCTCCACGCCCTTCACGCCGAGGTTGAACTCCCTGGGTTCGCGCACCACGATGATCTTCCTCATGCGGGCAGGGGCTTCTTGGAGATGATCAGCAGGTTCGCGTCGTAGGTGACGATGCCGAGCATGATCGAGTTGATGAGGCGTCCGACATGCACATGGTAGTACCTGTCCTCGCCGAGCGGATTGTCCTGGTAGGGGTCGGCCACGAGCACCTTCTTGCCCTCCATGCCGGCGAGCACCACGAAGTGGCCCATGGGCTTGCCGCGCAGGTCGTCGAACACGCTCTGGCCGTTGCTGCCGGTGTACTCGCGCCTGCTCTTGTACAGGTAGGTGGCACTGAGACCTGTGAGGATGGGCAGGTCGTGGTCGAAGTAGTTCTGCAGCAGCGCGGGCTTCGGGTCGTCGAAGCGGAGCTCGCCGCCCATCTTCAGGTAGCGGGCGTAGGCGAGGCAGGCGGCGGCGAGCTTCTTGCCCTCCTTGAAGCGCGTCTGCGCGATGAGCTTCTTGCGCAGCATCTCGCTGGAAAGGCCGTCCCAGCTGGGGTCGAAGACGCGCAGGTTATAGCTGTGGATGCGCACGTTGAAGCCGTGCTTCAGGGCGTGGAGGCCCAGGAACACCGCCAGCGTGCCGCCGTCCTCCAGGTGGTGCACCTCGCGGATCACCTCGTCCAGCGGGATGTCCAGGCCGAAGTAGGTGTACACCGCGTGCAGCGAGGTGGGACCGCAGGTGCTGTCGTCCGGCTGGGGCAGGATGCGGATGGGGCGCATGGACGCCCAAAGGTCACGGCCATCGCGCCCGCGTACGACGCGCGTACGAGGCCGGGCATCCACCGCCCAGTGTGGACAGCTACACCCGCAGCGCGCGTCGCCAGTGCCGGTCGAGCGCGCGGGCGCCCAGGGCGATCACCATGGGCATCACGGGCAGCAGGTAGCGCATACGGCACACCACCACCATGTGGGTGGCGCAGAATACCAGCACCAGCAGCGCCATCCACCAGGTCGTGGCAGCTTCCTCCACCAGGTCCTCCAGGAAGAGGAGCAGGAGGATCACCTGCATCACAAGCATCACCGTGTCCACGGGTTTCCAGGCTTCGCCATAGGCCTGTACCACGCCCCAGTTCGTCCAGAGCGGCACCGCCCTCCAGAGCGAGAGCTTGATGTGCTCCCACCGATGCGCCGCGACGATGGCCCTGCCTTCGGCCCGGTACACCGCATCCACCTGCGCCTCGTTGGGGTGCGGGCCCAGTTCCGGGTGACGGTCCACCACCGCATTCGTCACCGGCTCCGCTTCATCCGCCGCGATGTACCGGTAGAGGTCCTCGGAACCCAGGTGATGGTTGTGGCGCAGCAGGTTGTAGCCGGTGAGGGTGCTGCCCACCACCCACTCGCCGAACACGGCCCGGTTGCGCAAGGTCCAAGGGGCGATGAGCAGGAGAAAGGCGGTGCCATAGACGACGGCATGTGCGGTGCGTGTCCGCAGGCCTTGGCCACGCCAGGGTCGCCAGAGCACCAGGCCCAGGGGGACCACAAGCGCCATCACCGCGGTGCGGCAGAGGACCGCGGCACCGAGGATGGCGCCCGCCACGGCCCAGTCACGCACGCGACCCCGGTCCTGCGCATGGCGGAAGGTCAGCACGGCACCGGTGCAGCCCAAGGTGGCCAGCAGGTCGCCGCCCACCTGCGGGATCACCTGCACCGCTGGCAGATAGAGCGCCCAGGCCAGGGCGGCCATCAACCCGGCGCGTTCACCACCGAGCGCGCGTCCGAGGCGGTGCACCAGCAACAGGATCATCAGGAAGAGGAACACCTTGAACAGGGCCACGCTCCACACGTCCTCCCGGCCGAAGGCCAGGCCGGCGTAGACAAGCACGGGCAACGGTTCGCGCATGGCGGAGAGGTCGTTGCCAGGACCGCAGGCAGGGAAGTAGAGGGGGAGGCAATGCCGGAAGCCGTTGCCATGGAGCACGTTCAAGGCCACCGGCCACCAGTTGTCGGTCTGGTCCTCGTGCAGGGTGGGCGGATTGCTGGCCAGCCGCGCACCCGCAAGCACCAGCGCGATGGACAGGATCAGCAGCAGGCTGCGGGCCGGCGAAGCGAGGGCGATGCGGTCGAGGCGCTGGATCAGCGTGCGCATGCGGAGCGAATGGCTCCGAGCAAGTTAGCTCACATGGGCGGACCCACCGGGGTGCTGCCTTTCAGCCAGTTGGCCATGGGCCTGAACAGGCGCGGTGTTTCGCGCTGCGGGTCGAACCACAGCACATTGTCCGGGTTGCAGGTGCTGTGCAGCAGGTTGCGGCCATCGGGCGTGGCGAACACCCGCACCACGATCGGCGGCGCCCCGGTCGACCGGGTGATCTCCAATCGGTGCGTTTCCGGAAGGCCCTCCACGCGCTCGCCCACGGCCACGAAGTGCGCCTCGCTCACCGCCATGCTGCCGAGGTACTTGTTGATCCGTGCGCTATCGCCCTCGAGCGCGTCCACGGACCACGTGCCACCCGGACCGCGCACCAGCGAATAATCGTTGCCGGGAAAGACGAAGTGGAGCCGCGCCCATTCGGCCGGCACGCCGCTCACCACGGTGCGCGGACGCCACTCCGGAACGCTCTTCTCGGTGGCCATGCTCAACATCCCATCGATCACGAACACCTCCTTCTCTCCGGGCACGTTCACATGCGACCATGGGCCTTTGGGGCTGAAGGTGCTCTTGCCCACCAGCAGCTCCTGGCTGGATCCGTCGCGCAGGGTGATGAGCAGGCGCTCTGCCGTGGTGTCGCCGAGCTCGTAGCGGTCCTTCACGAGGTCCATGGTGCCCACCTGCCGTTTCACCTTCATGTGGGCCAGGGGGGCGAGCAGCTCCAGCACGGCCTCGCGTTCCACGCGGAAGGTGTCGTCCGGCGATACGATGCGCCAGGCATCTCTGCCGCGCTCCAACCGCCAGGGCGTGCGCGAGACCCGGCCCGGGACCACGCCCAGTGCGATGACCTCGGCGGTGTCGATGCGCAGCACCGCATCGCGGTAGGACCGGTCCTTGGCACGCATGCCATAGCGGTCGCCGATGAACCAGATGACCGCGAGGGCCACCACCACGATCACCAGGGCGCGAAGGCGTACGTTACCGGACATGGTCGGGCTGCATGCGTTGTTGGCGTTGCCGCTTGCGCCAGCGTGAGCGGAAGAGGCCGTGGGCGAGCACCGCCAGCACCGGCACCAGGAGCATCGCCCACTTGATCGCCGTGCGCGTGGCGTCGTCGGTCTCCTTCAGGGGACGGAAGCCGACGCCCTTGTTGCGCAGTTCGATCAGGCCGGTGCTGTCCGTGAGCCAGTCCACGGCGTTCACCACCAGGTTGATGTTGCCGGGGTTCACCTGTTGCAGCTGCTGGCCGCTGCCGTTGAGCAGGAACGACCCGTTGCCCAGCACCACCATGCGGCTCAACGGGCGGCCCGTTGCCTGGTCCTCCAAGGCAAGGCCCAGCACTTGTTCGCCGAGCAGGAAATCCAGGTCCGTCCATTGCCGCTGCAGGTCCACCGTCTGTGGCAAGGCGACCACGCCGCTGCGGATGCTGGAGCGCAGGAGCGGGGTGGCGGAAGTGTTGGCGGTGTCGCCCTGGTACACCATCGGCGAAACGAACTGGAACAGCACGGCCTCGATCCCGCTGGTCACCGCGTGCTTGCCGAAGCTCGACACCAGCGGGAAGTAGGGGAAGCCCATGGGCACCTGCACGGTGAACATGCCGCGCTGCTGCATCACCTGGATCTGACCGCAGTTCGCATCCACCACCACGCCGGGCTCCACATGCACCCCGCGCTTCTCGAGCCAGCGGAACAGCTCGGGGCGCCGCACGTCCACCAAGGGGCTCGTGGTGAGGTCGCTCATCGAGCGCGATGCGGCCACCAGCAGTCGGCCTCCGCGGGCGAGGTAGGCTTCGAGCTGGCGGAAATGCGCCTCGGGGATGCTGTCCTTCGGCTCGATCCACAGCAGGGCGCTGAAACGCTGGTGCACGGGCACCGTATCGAAGAGGGCCATGGGCTGCAGCGCGTACAGCACCCCCATCGCCTGGTCGAGCTGCGGCATGGTGGAGAGCGCCGGTTCGCCGTGGCCCTGGATCAACCCGATGGCGGGCGGTTCGGTGTTGCTCACCTGCTTCAGGGCGGAGCTCAGTTCCCACTCGAGCGCGCTGCCGGGCTGCAGGAAACGGATGGGGGTGGTGCGTTCGCCCATGCGCACCACCGCGCCCATGTATGCCTTGATCTGCGAGGCCTTGTCCTTCTCGCGCGTGTTCACCAGCACCCATTGCACACCTTCCTCCTCGGCCTGGCGCGCGATGCTGTCGGCCTTGCCGGGGTCGATGAACTCGAAGAGCACGTTGCCGTTGCTGCGGGCCGCGTACTCCACCAGCAGGTCCTTGAGGTCCTCGCGCACCACCGCCAGGTCGGGCGGAAGCTCCTCGGTGAAGTAGGCCGTAACGGTCGCTGCCTCAGGCAGCGACGCCAGCAGCTCCCGTGTGGCGGGGCTCAGGGTGTAGCGCTTGTCGCCAGTGAGATCGAGGCGCAGGTGGAAGAGGGTGCCCACCAGGTTCACCAGCACCACCGCGGCCCCCACAAGGAGCAGCGTTCGCATCGCGCGGGCCTTGGTCCTCATGAGCGGGTGAACAGCCGCTTGGCCAGGTTATGTTCGGCGAGCACCAAGGCCAGCAGGGTGATGCTGCCGAAGTACAGCAGGTCGCGGGTGTCGATCACGCCCCGGCTCAGGGCCTCGAAATGGGCCGAGGTGCCCAGCGCGCGCAGCACTTCACCGAGCGCACCGGTGAAGTTGCCGGGGAGCGCCAGCAGCACCACGTGGAAGAACAGGATCAGGAGCATGGCCACCAGGAAGGACTCCACCTGGTTGCGGGAGAGGCTGCTGGCGAGGATGCCCATGGCGCAGTAAGCGGCGCTCATGCACGCAAGGCCGAAGTACCCGCACCACACCGCGCCGTGGTCCACATCGCCCAGGAACACGAGGGCCGCGTAGTAGGGCAGGGTGGCCCCCAGCGCGATGAGCACAAGCACCAGGCAGGCCAGGAACTTGCCCGACACCACCTGCCAGTCGGTCACGGGCCGGGTGAGCAGCACGTCCAGGGTGCCGCTGCGCCGCTCCTCGGCGAGCGATCGCATGGTGATGGCGGGGATGAACGCGAACAAGGTCCAGTAGGCCGTCTGGAAGAAGGCGTTCAGGTCGGCCTGCTTGCGCACGAACACGTCAGGGTACCACGCGCCGTACCACCAGGTGAAAAAGCCCCAGGTGCCCAGCAGTACGGTGAGCAGGATGTAGGCCATGGGCCCGTCGAAGTAGGCGGCGAGGTCGCGGCGGGCGATGAGCCAGGACTTGCGCATGGTCAGTTGAGGGTGAGCTCGCGGAAGACGTCCTCCAGGCGGGTCTCCTGCAGGTGAAGGCCGGTCAGCGTCCAGCCGCGCTCCACGCAGAGGCGGAAGATGGCGGGCTCGGCGCGCAGACCTTCACGCACCTGCACCACGTACCCGCCGTCGGCGGCGGGGGAGGCCTGTTCCACCTCGGGCAGCGCCGCCAGCGCGCCGAGCACGGAGGTGGGATCGCCCTGTTCGATGCGCACGGCGAGCACGGCGCGGCCCGCGGCACGGCCGCGCAGGTCGGCCGGACCACCGTCCGCGCGGATGCGGCCCTTGTCGATGATGAGGATGCGGTCGCAGGTGGCCTCGACCTCGGGCAGGATGTGCGTGCTGAAGATCACCGTCTTGGCGCGGCCGAGCTCCTTGATCAGTTCGCGGATCTCCACGATCTGGTTGGGGTCGAGGCCCGTGGTGGGCTCGTCGAGGATCAGCACGTCCGGGTCGTGCACCATGGCCTGTGCAAGGCCCACGCGCTGGCGGTAGCCCTTGCTCAGCTCGCCCACGCGCTTGTGCTTCTCGCGCGCGAGCCCGCAGGCCTCCACCATGGCGCGCAGCCGTTCGTCGATGCGGTCCGCGGGCACATCGTGCAGGCGCGCCGTGAAACGCAGCAGGTCGAGCACCGGCATCTCCTCGTAGAGCGGGTTGCTCTCGGGCAGGTAGCCGATGCGCTGGCGCACCGCCTCGGGCTCCATGGCCACATCGCGACCGCCAACGAGCACCCGGCCGCCATCCGGGGCCGCCAGCCCGCAGATGAGCTTCATGGTGGTGGTCTTGCCCGCGCCATTGGGGCCCAGGAAGCCGAGCACCTCGCCGGCCCGCACCGTGAAGCTGATGCCGTCCACGGCCGTCTGTGGGCCGTAGCGCTTGGTCAGGTCCTCGATGCGGATGTCCATGGCGGAGGGTTCCGAAGGTATCCGGAAGCCCGCGTCCGGTCAGGGGGCACCGGTGTGAAAGTGTGTTAAGCCTTCTGGCCTTCGTTGCGGCCCTTGCCCTCGCGGATCATCTCCAGTGCCTGGGCGATGCGGCGCTTGCGGGTCTCGTCCTTCTTGGCATCGGCCACCCATTCGGCGTACTCCTTCTTGTGGCTGTAGGTGTAGGCCTCCCAATTGGCCCACGCGGTGGGGTCCTTCCGCAGCACCGACTCCAGTTCCTCCGGTACCACCAGCGCCTTTTTCGGGCCGCGCGCCTCGGTCACCTTCGTGCCCTTGGCGTTCACGGCGATGGCCTTCTTCACCAGGTCGGTGAAGCCAGCCTCGTTGATGGCCTCGCCCTCGTGGATCTTGTAGGCACGAAGGCCCTTCTCCGCGCCCTTCTCCAGCGGCTCGAAGAGCTTCTTCGGGTCCTTGATCAGGCTGCCCTTGTGGAACCACACGCTCACGAACTCCTTGAACGCGCGCATGCCGATCATGATGCCGTTGTGGTCGAAGTGCGGCATGTCCCACCGCCAGTTCTCCTCGATGCTGGGATCGGCCTGGTGGATGAGCTGGCGCAGGCGCACCAGGGTGCGGCGCTTCCATTCATCCTGTTCGGCGATATAGATGTTGATCTGTTCCTGGGGGAGCATGGGGACGATCGTTCGGGGGGCAAGTTTAGGGGCGATGAACGTTCCATCACCGCCAGGTTACCCACTGAACGGGCATCCCCATGGCGGTCAGTGCGTTACAGGGCAGGTCGTTCAGGCGCGTTCGAGCAGGGTGGCGTAGCCCTGGCCCACGCCGATGCACATGGTGCACAGGGCATAGCGCGCGCCCCGCGCCTGCAGCTCCAGGGCGGCGGTCTGCAGCAGGCGGGCACCGCTCATGCCCAGCGGGTGCCCCAGGGCGATGGCACCGCCGTTGGGGTTGATGCGCGGGTCGTCGTCGGACAGGCCCAGGTCGCGCGTGCAGCTGAGCACCTGCGCGGCGAAGGCCTCGTTGAGCTCGATGATGTCCACCTGGTCCAGGGTGATGCCGGCGCGCTTCAGCACCAGCTTGGTGGCGCCTACGGGGCCGATGCCCATCACGCGGGGCTCCACACCCACCACGGCGCCGGTCACGATGCGGGCCAGGGGCTTCAGGCCATGCGCCTTCAACCCGGCCTCGCCCGCCACGAGCACCGCGGCGGCCCCGTCGTTCAGGCCGCTGGCGTTGCCGGCCGTCACCGAGCCGTCCTTGCGGAAGGCGGGCTTCAACGCGGCGAGGCCTTCCAAGGTGGTCTTCGGCTTCACGAACTCGTCGTGCGCGAAAAGCACGGGGTCGCCCTTGCGCTGGGGGATGGCCACCGGGGCGATCTCCTGCGCCAGGCGACCGTTGGCTTGGGCCGCAGCGGCCTTCTGCTGGCTCCACAGCGCGAACCGGTCCTGGGCTTCGCGGGTGATGGTGCGTGTCTCCAGCAGGTTCTCGGCGGTCTCGCCCATGGCGTCCACACCGAAGCGCTCCTTCATGCGCGGGTTGATGAAGCGCCAGCCGAAGCTGCTGTCGAACATCTGGGCATCGCGGCCGTAGGGCGTGCTGGTCTTGCTGATCACCCAGGGGCCACGCGTCATGTGCTCCACGCCACCGGCGATCAGCACGTCGCCCTGCCCCGCGGCGATGGCGCGCGCGGCGTTCACCACGGCGCCCATGCCCGAGGCACAGAGGCGGTTCACCGTTTCGCCGGGCACGCTCACGGGAAGACCGGCCAGCAGCAGGGCCATGCGCGCCACGTTGCGGTTGTCCTCGCCGGCCTGGTTGGCGCAGCCCAGGATCACGTCCTCCACCGCGGCGGGGTCCAGTCCGGTGTTGCGGTCCATCAGGGCCTTCAGCACGTGGGCGGCGAGGTCGTCGGCCCGCACAGGGGCCAGGCTGCCACCGAAGGAGCCGATGGGGGTGCGTACCGCATCGACGATGTAGGCTGCGCTCATGTCAGGGAGTGGGGGACGCCTCGGGGAACCAGGGCTTGCCGGTGCGGTACACCGTGCCCTTGAACAGGGCCACCTGCTTGCCGTGCGCGTCGTTGATGGTGATGTAATAGATGCCGATGCTGCGGCTCAGGCTCTTCTCCTCGCTGGTGGCGGTGAGCACGTCGCCGGCCTTCACCGCCCGCGTATGGCTGATGGAGGTCTCCACGCTCACGCACTGGATGCCGTGCCCGTTGGAGGCGAAGGCCAGGCAGCTGTCGGCCAGGGAATAGGTGATGCCGCCGTGGGCGATGGCGAAGCCGTTCAGCATCTCTTCGCGCACGGTCATGCGCAACTGGCACAGGCCGGGCATCACCAGCACGCGCTCGATCCCCAGCCATTGGCTGAAGGGGTCGTTGTCGTACATGCGGGCCACCACCTTGGCGGCCAGTTCCACGGGGCTCATGGGCGGCGAAGGTAGGGGAGCGCTCACGCCTCCGCGAACAGCTCCTTGGCCAGCACCCCCTCGTGCTCGAGCAACCACTTCTTGCGCCAGATGCCGCCGGCATAGCCACTGAGCAGGCCGTTCTTGCCCACCACCCGGTGGCAGGGCACCACCAGCAGCAGCGGATTGTCGCCGCAGGCCGTGCCGGCCGAGCGCGCGTTGCCGCCCACCTTGGTGGCCAGCTGCTCGTACGTGATCGCGGAGCCGAAGGGAAGCTCCGCAAGCTGCGTCCACACGGCCTTGCGGTAGGTTGAACCCACCTGGTACAGGGGCAGGTCGAACTTGCGCCGCCGTCCCGCGAAGTAGGCCTTCAGCTGCTCCTGCGCCTCCTTGAGCACCTTCGGCGGCCGGCCGCCGTGGCCGCGCCCCAACGCATCGAACGACACGCGGGTGATGCGCTCCCCGTCGCTCTCGATGTACACCTTGCCGATGGGGCTGGGCACCGAGGCCACGTACATGGGGCCGAAAAGTTCCAGGGCCGTGCGGGAGGAGCGGGCGGGCATGCCAACTTGCGGAGGAACACCGAATGTAAGCAGCCATGGCCTGGTTCACCGACGACTTCAACCGCTTCTTCAAGGACCTCGCGAAGAACAACCACAAGGAGTGGTTCGATGCCAACCGCAAGCGCTACGAGGCCAGTGTGAAACAGCCCTTCCACGCCTTCGTGCTCGAGGTCATCCGGCGCGTACATGCGGTCGACAAGCGCGTGCACATCGAGCCCAAGGACGCCATCTTCCGGATCAACCGCGACATCCGCTTCAGCAACGACAAGACGCCGTACAAGCTGCATTGCGCGGCCATCGTGTCGCCCGAGGGACGCAAGGACCACGGCGCGCCGGGCATCTACGTCCAGCTGGGGCCTGAACATGTGGCCATCTACGGCGGCAGCTACATGCCCGCGCGCGACGAGGTGCAGCGCATCCGCGAACGCATCGCCGGCGACCTGAAGTGGTTCAAGAAGCTCCGCGAGGCGCCCGATTTCGTTCGGCTGTTCGGCGAAGTGCAGGGCGAGCGCAACAAGATCATCCCCGCGGACCTGAAGGCCGCGGCCGCCAAGGAGCCGGTGCTGTACAACAAGCAGTTCTACTACGGCCACGAGCTGCCCTCCAGGCTGGTCACCGACCCGAAGCTCGCCGACATCGTGCTGGAGCACTACCACGCCATGCGGCCCATGAACGAGTTCCTCCTGGGCAGGGGCTGAAAAGGCGGAAGGCGCCACCCTCGCGGGCAGCGCCTTCCTGCTTTCACCAAAACGGCCTTACTGGGCGGCCTTGCCGCTCAGGGAGATCTCCAGTTCGATGTTGTCGGAGAGCACCGCATCCTTGATGAAGTGCTTCCAGGCCACATTGTACTTCTGGCGGTCGAACACGAGCTTGCCGGTGGCCTTGGCCATACCGTTCTCCTCCGTGATCGCGATGTCCGTCACCTTCTCGGTGTTGGTGCGACCCTTCACCGTGAGCTCGCCCGTGGCGGTGTTGCCCTCCACGCTGGTCACCTTGAAGGTGGCGGTGGGGAAGCTGTCCGTCTGGAAGAAGTCACCCGTGCTCAGGTGGCCGATGAGGGCCGCCTTGGTGCCTTCCTTGGAACCATCGGGAGCGTAGTTGCTGTCGAGCGGGGTGATCGCCTTCAGGTTCACCTCGAAGGTGCCGGTGGCGAGCTGGCCGCCCTTCACGCTGAAGGAGCCGCTGTTGAGGGCCACGGTGCCGAAGTGGCCGTACACCTTGGAACCGGTGACGTTACCGGCCCAACGCACATTGCTGGCGGTCGGGTCAACGGTGTACGTGTGCTCGGCGCCGGCGGCAGCAGCGATGCTGTCCTGGATCGCCTTCTCGCGGGCGGCCTTCTGTTCGGCCTCGCTCGGGCCGCAGGCCACGAGCAGCGTGGCGCCAAGGGCCACGATGGTCAGGTTGGTCTTCATGTTCGTTCAGGTGGTGAGGTTGGTTTCGGGGCGCAAAGGAACAGGATTTTTCCGTTCCATGGAAAATAATGCCTTGGATTTTTCAACAAGCCGGTTCATCCGGAGGTGTCACCGCAGCCGGCCGGCCTCCCGGGCCACGCGGCGCAACAGGGGGCTCGGACGGTAGCGGTCATCGCCCTGCTCGGCATGCAGCGCCTCGAGCACGGCGAGCCAATGCCCTGCGCCCTTCTCATCGGCCCAGGCCAGCAGGCCCTTGGGGTAGTTCACGCCCTTGGTCATGGCCAGGTCGATGTCCTCGGCGCTGGCCACGTTGAGGAAGCGCGCGTCGACGGCCTCGTTGATGAGCATGGCGAGCACGCGTTCCACGATGCGTTCGCCGAGCAGCACGTCCTTGTCCGGCGCGGGCGGGTCCACCGGCGTGCCCTGCGCGTCATAGGCGTAATAGCCGCGGCCGGTCTTGCGGCCCAGCCAGCCGGCCTCCACCACGCGCTGCTGCGTGAAGCTGGGCCGGTAGCGGGGGTCGTGGAAGAAGCTCTCCCACACGGTGCGCGTCACCGTGAAGTTGATGTCGTTGCCGATGAGGTCCATGAGCTCGAAGGGACCCATGCGGAAGCCGCCGATGACCTTGAGGGCATGGTCGATGGTGGCCATGTCGGCCACGCCTTCCTCGAAGATGCGGATGCTCTCGCCGTAGAACGGACGCGCCACGCGGTTCACGATGAAGCCGGGGGTGTCCTTGCAGGTCACGGGCACCTTGCCCCAATCGCTCATCAGCCGGCGGGCCGCATCGGCCACGCGCGGATCCGTGGCCACGCCGGGCACCACCTCCACCAGGGGCATCAGGGGGGCGGGGTTGAAGAAGTGGAGCCCCACCACACGGCCGGGCCTGGTGCAACCGGCGGCGATGGCCGTTACGCTAAGGCTGCTCGTGTTGGTGGCGAGCACGGCATCGGGGGCGAGCAGGGTGTCCAGCTCACCGAAGACCTTGCGCTTCACGCCCAGGTCCTCCACGATGGCCTCGATCACCAGCCCACAACCGGCCAGGTCCTTGAGTGCGGTGGCCGGTGTGATGCGCCCGAGGATGCCTGCGGCGGTCTCGGCCGGAAGCTTCCCTTTCTCCACCAGCTTGTCCAGCGTGCGCTTCAGGCCGGCCATGGCCTTGTCCACGGCCTCCTGCCGGGTGTCGAACAGCACGGTGGGGTGGCCGGCCTGTGCCGCCACTTGGGCGATGCCGCTGCCCATGGTGCCGGCCCCGATCACGCCGACGGTCATCTTCTGGCTCATGGGCCAAAGATCGTTGCGGCGGCGCATCAGGGGTGCGCGGGGTGTTGATCGATGTTTAAAATGGCTGTCATAATCATTTGATCAACAATGAATTAGATGTGTTGAATTGGATCGATGGTCGGATCGGATCCAAGGGGGCGTGAAAAGCGAAAAGCCCCCGGAAGGAGGCTTCTCGATCAGGAAGTGGTGCCGGTCAGTTGCCTTTCGAGAAGGCGGCCAGCTCCTTGTCGCCGTTCATCAGCTTCATCAGGCCGTCCTCGACCTTGAAGCTCTTGGCCTCGCGCAGGGCGCCGAGGAAGGAGTCCTCGACCTTCTGGGTGCCTTCGCAGAACTTCTTGGTGCTGCCCACGCCTGGGAAGCCGATGCTGGAACCGTCCAGACTGAACTGGCCCATCAGGTTGTTGCAGCCGCCGAAGCCGCTCAGGCTCTTGTCCGCCGCGAGCTTCAGCCAGGGCATCTCCGCGCCGGCCGGCATCTGGATGGCCTGCCCCGCGAGGCTCTGCAGCATCCATTTCGTGTCGAAGATGTTGGCGGGCATGCCCTTGTCGGCGCACTTGTTGGCGCTCAGCACCAGACCGAGGGCCAGGGCGAGGAAGGGGAGCTTCAGGCGCATCAGTTGTTGAGCATCACGGGCATCACGAGCATCAGGATGTCCTCGCCCACCTCACCGGCCTCACCGGGAAGCAGGATGCCGGCGCGGTTGGGGGCGCTCATCTCCAGCACCACATGCTCGCAGGCCAGGTTGTTCAGCATGTCCATCAGGAACCGGCTGTTGAAGCCGATGGTCATGTCCTCGCCCTCGTAGGTGCAGGTGAGCTTCTCATTGGCCTCGTTGCTGAAGTCGAGGTCCTCGGCGCTCACGGTGAGCTGGCTGCCGTTGATGCTCAGGCGCACCTGGTGGGTGGTCTTGTTGGAGAAGATGGCCACGCGGCGGATCGAGCTCAGGAAGGTCTGGCGGTCGATCGTGAGCTTGTTCGGGTTCTTCTTGGGGATCACCGCCTCGTAGTTCGGGTACTTGCCGTCGATCAGGCGGCACACGAGCACCGTGTTGTCGAAGGTGAAGGAGGCGTTGTTCTCGTTGTAGGCCACCGTCACTTCGGCGTTGCTGCTGCCCAGGCTGTTCTTCAGCAGGTTCAGCGGCTTCTTGGGCACGATGAAGCTGGCGGGACGGTCGGCGCGCACGTCGGTGCGCTTGTAGCGCACGAGCTTGTGGGCGTCGGTGGCCACGAAGTTCACGCTGTCCTCGCCGAGCTCGAAGAAGATGCCGCTCATCACCGGGCGCAGATCATCATTGCCGGTGGCGAAGAGGGTCTTGTTGATGGCCGTGGCCAGCGTACCGCCGGGCAGCGAGAAGGTGCTCGGGCTCTCCAGCACGGGGCTCTTGGGGAACTCCGAGCCGTTGAAGCCGGTCATCTTGTACTTGCCCTGGTCGCTGATCAGCTCCACGCCGTGGTGCTTGCCGTCGATGCTGAAGGTGAGGGGCTGCTCGGGGAAGGCCTTCAGGGTGTCGAGCAGCAGGCGGGCCGGGATGGCCACGCTGCCCTTGTCCTTGGCCTCCACCTGCATGGTGGCGGTGATCGTGGTCTCCAGGTCGCTGGCCGTCACGGTCAGCTGCTTCCCATCGATCTCGAACAGGAAATTGTCGAGGATCGGGAGCGTGTTGCTGCTGGCGAGCACCCCCTGGAGCGTCTGCAGTTGCTTCAACAGGGCCGTGCTGGACACAATGAACTTCATCGTTGCGGTCTTCTCTTTGGTGGCTACCGTTTCCATCTCGTTCTCGCCAGGCTTTTCCGGCGCGTCCAAAGATAGCCGGCCCCCTAGGGGCCTCCGGGCCCACTTATCAACACGGGAGGGGCCTTTTCAACAGCAGCGGCGCGGGTTCAGCGCGCCTGCAGGTACTGGATCGGCAGGGTGATGCGGTCGAAGAGGTGGCGCTGCACCACCACCAGGCAGGTGTCGTCCACCAGGGCCCAGGCACGGTCCAGGTCCACCGTCATCAGGTTGCCCTCCACATCGCGCTGGTCCTTGTAGGGGGCCTTGGTCCAGAAGGGCACGCGCAGGCTGTCGCCATCGGCGCGCACCACCTCCAGCACGTGCAGGGGCGGGCTGGCCAGCACCGAATCGCGCTGCGCCTTGGTGATCTTTCGCTCGAAGTTCTCGAAGTGCTGGTCGCGGATGCTGCGGAACAGCTCCTTCACCGCCGCGCTGTCCATGGGCACCTGCCGCCCTTGGTCGTCGAACAGGGCCAGGTCGTTGCCGCCGCGGTAGGTCACCGTCCATCCCTCGCCCGCACGTGGGCTGGAGAGGCGCACCCGACGCACCAGTGTCAGGTCGGGGTTGTCGAGCACGCTGGTGCTGCGCCAGTCATCGAGGATGGTGTGGAAGCGCGTGCTCAGGAAGCCCGAGAACCCGCTCATGGCCATCACGAAGGGCACACTGCTCTTGCCCTTTCCCGGCAGTTCCAGCAGCATGAAGGTGCCGTAATGGTCCTGTGTGGCGTGCCCCACGTACCACACCTTGGCCGGCACGTCGTCGCCGGTGTAGATCTCCACCTTCTTCGCGGTGCTGCTCATCACCTTCAGCACGTTGGCCTCGGCGGCCTTGGGCACGGGGGTGCGCACCTCCACGCGCAGGAAGGTCTTCAGCAGCAGCTGCACGTTCTTGGGGTTGGCCGGCAGGCCGTTCACGGTCCAGGTGCCGGGCCCCGTGCGCCGCAGGTCGGCCGTGCCACCCTGCATGTCGGCGATGAAGATGCGGTCCACCGTGCTGGTGTCGGCGATGGCGAAATCGGTGAGCGGACCGGCGAGCGTGCTGCCGGAATTGCCGCGCCAGAGCCACCAGGCCACCAGGCCCAGCGCCACCAGCAGCAGGTAGGGGAGAAGGCGTTTCATGCGGCGTTCACGTGGGCGTAACGGCGGCGGCGCGCCAGGTGCAGGCCCGCTCCCAGGGCCACGCTCAGCAGCACGGGCACCACCAGGTTGATGGCCTGCCAGCGGCTGCGCTCATCCTCCACCTTGGCGGTGTCGAGCGTGCGCAGCGTGATGGCACGCGAGCGGATGCTGATGAGGCCCTGGTCGTCGAGCAGGTAGTTGAGGGCGTTGACGAAGAGCTCGCGGTTGCCGTACACCTTGGTGCCGGCATAGCGGTCGTAGCCGAGCGGGTAGTACATGCCCTTCTGCGGGTCCACGCGGTTGGCGATGGCATCCCCGTCGCTCACCACCACCATGGCCGTGCGCCGGCTCCACTCGCGGAAGCCCACCTGCGGGTCGTCCGTGAACTGCTTGGGCAGCTTGTCGGTGAACGCGCTGCGGAACACACCCTCGCAGAGCACCGCGAGCGGCAGGTCGGGTGTGGTGCTGCGGTCGAAGGGGGGCGGGTTGTCCACGATGCCCAGGCTGATGCGCGCGGGGTTCTTGAGCACCCAGGTGTAGGGGGAGCTGGTGAGCAGCACCGTGGTGCGCGCGCTGTCGGTGCCGACCGTGTCGATGCTGCTGGGGAAACGCAGGTGCACCGGGTCGATGTTGTTGACGATGGGGTGGGCGCTGCGGGGGATCACGATGGGCTCGTAGGGGAAGGGGAAGCGCTCGAGCTTGCGCTGGTTGCCGTAGGGGGTGGTGTACAGCTCGATGGGCGCGCACTGCTTGTCGAGCACGATGTCCGTGTTGATCCGCACGCCGTAGGCGAAGAGCAGGTCGCTCAGGCGCAGGTCGTAGGGTGTGGCGATGCTGAACTGGTTCTGCCGCAGGCTGTCGAGGTGGGCGTTCATGGCGTCCACGCACCACAGCACCTTGCCGCCGTTCAGCAGGAACTGGTCGATCACGTACAGGTCGCGGTCGCTGAAGGCGCTGTCGGGCTTGGCCACCACGAGGGCCTCGTACTTGTTGGCGCGGTAGCGGCCGCCCTCCACCTTGTCGCTCAGGGCATCGATGCGGTCGTCGATGCGCACGCGGCTCACGGTGTATTGCTCACCGAGCACGTTGGCGATGTCCTGCACCAATGGGGCGGCCAGCTCGCCATGGCCCTCAAGGAAGGCGATGCGGGGCTTCAAGGTGCTCACGACCTGCCGGATGGCGCTGCTCACCTCGTACTCCAGGTTGTTGATGGAGCGGTTCACCATGTCGGCATCGGGCTGGCGCAGCTGGGTCTTCAGCAACTGCAGCACCTGGGTCTTGCCCTTGTAGCTGAGCACGGCGCCGGGGAACACGATGAGCTCGCGCTGGCCGCCCTTCTCCTTCACGCGGATGCTGCTGTACTGCAGGCCCTGGGCGGTGAGCGCGCGGTACACCTCCACGCGGGTCTTCTCATCGGGACTGGCGCTCGGGTCCACGAACTCGTATTGCAGGAGGTCGGGGTTCAGCACGCGCATCTCGTCGAGCAGCTCGCGGGTGGCCTGCTCCAGGCGTTTGAGGTCGGCAGGCAGCTCACCGTGGAGGTACACCTTCACAAAGACCACGTCGTCCAGCTTGCCCACCAGCTCCTTGGTGGCGGGGGTGAGGGTGTAGCGCTGCTCGCTGGTGAGATCGGCGCGCACCCGTACGAAGGAGCTGATGAAGAGCACCAGTGCCACGATGCCCAGCCCCACGAGGAGGTCGAGCAGGTCCTTGCCGCGGTTGGTGCGCTTGGTCGCCATCAGATGGTCGGTTCGGATGTGGGCTTCAGGGAACGGATCACACCAAGGCCCGCATTCAACAGGAAAAGCACCGCTCCGAGCAGGAACATGATCGCAACTATGCCGATGACCGTTTCCATCGATGCGATTGTCCCTCTCGCCTCCATGGCGGTATTCGTGGTGTACGTTCGGCTTACTTCAACGGCCGACCGATAGGACCCGAACAGGCAGAGCAGTGGTAGCGGGACCCAGAGGACGAAATGGCCGATCGAAAGCCGGCTGTCGAGCCGGCGGGAGAACACCAGGTAGATCACAGCGAAGGCAAGCAACAGGCTTATGAACGCATACCATGGCCATAAGGCAGGCACCACGTAGTAGGTGTTGTGCAAGCTGATGTCCAGGGCCTGGTCGTCGAGATCGGCCAGTTCCAGCGACCAGCCGAGCACGGCCAGGCCGAGCGCGGAGGACCCGAAGAGGACCGAAGGCCAGATGGACCGGTGCTTCATGCTCGCCTTCATCTCACCACTTCCGGCTTTGGAGAACGGTTCGCGTGAGCAGCACGAACACGGCGGTCACGCCCAGGAAATAGGCCACGTCGCGCAGGTCCACCACGCCGCGGCTCATGCTGCGGTAGTGCTCCTCGATGCCCACGGCCTTGATCGGGCCTTCGAGCGCGCCGAGCAGGTCGAAGCTGGCCACCAGCCCGAAGCCTTGGTACAGCACGAAGCAGAGGAACACGGCGATCAGGAAGGCCACGATCTGGCTCTCGGTGATGGACGAGGCGAAGAGCCCCACGCCGGTGAAGCAGCCCGCCAGGAAGAGCAGGCCCAGGTAGGAGCCCCAGGTGCCGCCGCTGTCCACGTTGCCCACGGGAACCGCCAGCTGTTTCACGCTCCAGTAATACACCAGGGTGGGGATCAGCGCCACCACCACCAGCACCAGGCTGGCGGCATACTTGGCCAGCACCAGCTGCAGCTCGGTGAGGGGGCGGGTGAGGAGGAGCTCCAGGGTGCCGGTGCGCTTCTCTTCGCTGAAGCTGCGCATGGTCACCGCGGGCACCAGGAACAGGAAGACCCACGGGGCGATGCCGAACAGGGGGGCCAGGTCGGCGTAGCCGAGGTCGAGGATGTTGTCGGGGAACACCCACAGGAACAGGCCCGTGACCAGCAGGAAGACCACGATGACGATGTGGCCGATCAGGCTGCCGAGGAATCCCCGGACCTCTTTGCGGATGAGGGCGCGCATTTCGGGGCGCCAAGATAACCGCGGGGTCAGCCGCGGAAGCGCCGGTGCTCAAGGGATATCAACCGGGGGCCGCGGGTTCAAGTAGCAAGGGACAAGTGTCAAGGGACAAGTGTCAAGGGACAAGTGTCAAGGGACAAGGAACAAGCTCCTGGCTGGTCTGGTATTTCACCCCGGGATCCTCGCACCCCTCCACCATTCCCCCTCGCCACAGGCGATCAGAACTGGATCGTCGTCCTGCGCTTCTTCACCGGCTTCTTGGGGATCTTGTCCGCGTCGGTGTTGCAGTAGTTCTTGACGATGAAGGTGGCGTCCTTGTCGCCAAGTCGGGCGCTCACGTCCCAATCGGCGCAGGCCAGCTCCTTGTTCTCCAGCTGGTAGTGGCAGTCGCCGCGGTAGTAGTAAGCCTCGGCCTTGCCCTCGAGGTCCTGGTCGATCACCTGGGTGAAGCGCGCGATGGCCTCCTCGTACCGCTTGGTCTCGTAGAGCAGCACGGCCGAGCTCATGAGCGCACCGGGGATGGTGGGCTTCAGCTTCAACGCGGCCTCCATGTCGGCCAGGCCATCCTCCTCGTGGAACAGCTCCCCGTTGGCCGCACCGCGCAGGAAAAGGGCATCGGCGTGCTCGGGCTTCAGCTTCACGGCGCGGTCGGCGTCCTTCAAGGCGCCCTGGGTGTCCATGCCCATGTACTTGGCGCAGGCGCTGTTGTACCACGCGTCGGCGTCCTTGGGGTCGAGGGCCAGGGCCTTCTCGCAGTCGCGGAGCGCGCCCTTGAGGTTGCCTTCGGTGATGCGGAGCGCACTGCGGCTCACGTAGAGGCGCGGGTCGTTGGGGTCGAGGTCCTCGGCCTGCTTGTAGTCGGCCAGGGCGTTCACATAGTCCTTCTGCCATTGCCGCACGTCGCCGCGCAGCTTCCAGGCCTTGGCGAGCTTGGGGTCCAGGCCCACGGCGCGGTCGGCATGCGCCAATGCGCTGTCGTGCTGGCCTTGCACCAGCAGGTCCTTGGCCAGGGCGAGCTCGGCCTCCGCGGGCGATTGGGCGGTGGCGATGAAGGGGAGCAGCAGGAACAGGGCGGCGATCGTCCTCATGGGGTTGCGGGAGCAAGCACCGGGCCGATCACCCTTGCGCGTCCATCAGGTGGTCGCGGTCCAGGCTCCAGGCTTCGGCGGGTTCGGCGAACATACGCTTTACCACAGGCCATACGGAAGCGAAGACCTCGCTGTTGCGGTAGGCCTCCAGGTCTTTCGACGAACGCCAGATACTGTACGTCATGAACACCCGGGGATCCTGCCGGTCGTGCAACAATTGCAGGTGCCGGCAGCCGGGGAAGGCGATGATGCGGTGGCGCCAGCCCTCGAACAGATCCTGGAACACGGGCACCTCCTCCGGCCGGAAGGTCATCTTCACGATGCGCACCATCACGCGGGCACGGCTACGGGGCGGGTGCTCAGGACCAGCTCGACGCGGATGGGGTCGTTCACGTGCAGGCCCAACAGGCCCGAGGCGCCGCCGCCCACGCCCTCCACGCCCTTGTTCACAGCGATGGTGAGGTGGCCGCTGCTGGCGAAGAAGGCCAGGCGTTCGCCCTGCGGTACATCGTTGTACTGCTCGCTGATGTGGCGGATGTCGTTGGCGGGACGCCCGCCGAAGGTGATGCGGAAGGGCTGACCTTTCACCAGGTCGTGGAACTGCGGGCGCATGATGTTCGTGACCACGTTCCCATAACCATCCACGTAGATCACGGCCCCGCGGATGCTCAGGTTGTCGGCGGCCGGACGAATGCCGAGCATCTCCCGGATACTGACCGTTTTGCGGCCGATCACTTCAGGGGTACCCCCTTTCAGCAGGAAGGCCGCGGCACGCACGAACACGTTCTTCAGCGGGAAGGTGGCGTGGTCGTTCTCGAGCTTCATGGTGAGCTCGAAGGCCTCCTGCGGCTTGCCGTCGAAGAGGAGGGGGAAGATGCCGTTGTCGGCCCCGATGAAGTAGTGGCCGTCGTGGCGCACCACCAGGTGGGGCGTGGTGCCCGAGGCTTCGGGGTTCACGCCGATCAGGTGCACCGTGCCCCGCGGGAACTCGGGGTAGGCGTGGCGCAGCACGAAGGCCGTCTGCGCGTTGTCGAACGGGGTGATCTGATGGCTGATGTCGACGATGCGCACATCGGGCACCTGGCTGTACAGGGCCCCCTTCACCACGGCCACGTAATGGTCCTTCAGGCCCATGTCGGTGGTGAGGGTCACGATGTTCATGGGCTGTTCCGCGCAGCGAAGAAAACCGTTCGCGCTACCTTCGGCCTGCCGGAGCGCACACTGTCGATCAACACCGGCGCGTTCATAATTCGAAAGGCCAGCGCGTGAGCGAACAGTCGATCCAGATCAGCGCCGTTGACCCGGTGGAGGTGCTCGGTGCCAATGACCAGAACCTGCGGATCATCCGCAACCTGTACCCCAAGCTCAACCTGATCGCGCGCGGCGACGTGCTGAAGGTGATCGGGACCGAGGACGACATCGCGGTGTTCGCCGAGCGCTTCGAGCAGCTCGTGCAGCACGTGGCCCGGTACAACGACCTGCCGCGCAAGGTGCTCGACGACATCATGGGCCAGGGCAACCCCGGCGAGGCGCCCGAGGAGGGCGACGTGCTCGTGCACGGCAACGCCGGCCTGCGCGTGAAGGCCCGCACCCGCAACCAGCAACGCCTGGTGGAGGCCGTGGCCACGCACGACATGGTCTTCGCCATCGGTCCGGCCGGCACGGGCAAGACCTACACCGCCGTGGCGCTCGCCGTGAAGGCCCTGCGCGACCGCCAGGTGCGCCGCATCATCCTCACCCGCCCGGCGGTGGAGGCGGGGGAGAACCTCGGCTTCCTGCCCGGCGACCTGCGCGAGAAGCTCGACCCCTACCTGCAGCCGCTCTACGACGCCCTCAAGGACATGATCCCCGCGACGCGCCTGGCGGAGCACCTTGAGGAGGGCGTCATCCAGATAGCGCCGCTCGCCTTCATGCGCGGCCGCACCCTCGACCACGCCTTCGTGATCCTCGACGAGGCGCAGAACGCCACCTTGCCGCAGATCAAGATGTTCCTCACCCGCATGGGCCGCAACGCCAAGTTCGTCATCACCGGCGAT
>JAEUSV010000143.1 GCA_016788485.1 Flavobacteriales bacterium | reverse complement strand
GCAGTTCGGCAACAACGCCTACGGCAAGCCCTGCACCGCGCTCAACATCCTGCGCGAAACGGTGATGGGCCGCGAGCTCTTCGACCACGCCTTCAAGACCTACTGCGAGCGCTGGAAGTTCAAGCACCCCACGCCGGCCGATTTCTTCCGCACCATGGAGGACGCCAGCGGCGTGGACCTCGACTGGTTCTGGCGCGGCTGGTTCTATACCACCGACCATGTGGACATCAGCCTGTACAGCCTGCGCTACACCCACATGCACCCGCGCGACCCCATCCTGGCCGAGAAGGTCCGGCGCGAGGAGAAGGCGCGCGAAGTACCCGACCTGAGCCGCCAGCGCAACATCGCGAGCGAGATGGACTTCGTGGTCGAAATCGATCCCTCCACGCGCGACTTCTACAACAGCTACGACCCGCTCACCGCCACCGAGCGCGACATGGCCGCCTACGAGAAGTGGAAGAAGGGCCTGAAGCCCGAGGAACTGGACCTGCTCAACGAGCAGCTGCACCTGTACGAGCTCCGCTTCAAGAACATCGGCGGGCTGGTGATGCCGCTGATCCTGGAGTGGGAGTACGTGGACGGTACCAAGGAAGTGGAGCGCATCCCGGCCGAGATCTGGCGCATCCACGACGATGTCTCCAAGGTCTTCGTGAAGCGCAAGGAGGTGGCGCGCGTCACCCTCGACCCCTTCCTCGAGACCGCCGATTGCGACCTCAACAACAACAGCTGGCCTCCGCGCATCGTGCCCACGCGCTTCGACGTGTACAAGGAGCAGCAGTGGCGCCAGCCCAACCCCATGCAGCAGGAGCGGAACCGGATCACGGGCGGGGAGATGAAGGGGAAGTGATCCTATCTCACCTCCACATACCGCACCCGGTACGGATCCGGCGTCCATATGCCATGCTCCAGCTTGGGGTGAGGCATCTGCCGGAACCGATAACGTCCCGGCGGAAGGGACTTCACGGTGAACCCGAACGACTGTGGCTTGATGTCACAGCACATCTCGCCGGGCAACTGGCCGAAGTAGAGGAACACATCGCGTGGGCCACCATCCTTGGGGGCCGGTTGCACCTTGGCAAAGGCCTCGTAACGCCCGCAGGAACCACCGATCCAGTGGAAGGTGACCGAGAGCTCGTCGTTGCTGGTCGGAGCGACCGGAGTGATGGTCAGTGACATGTCGGACAGCTCCGTCCAGATGCTGTCCGGGTCCACGGTGTATTCGATCACCTTGCTTTGCTCCACGTAGCGGTAGGTGCGGGGGTCGATGGTGTTGCGGACGTTCTCCACAGCGGCCGGCTCCCACAGGGTGCTCAGTTGCAGCACCCGCTTGAACTCGCGGTCCAGTTCGGGGTAGGCGCTGCCGTTCAGGTCCACCCGGTGGATGCTGCCGTCGGTCTCGATGGTGACCACGGCGGAGAGCGTAACCCGCGCATTCGTGCGCTCGATCAAAGGCTTGCTGAAGCGGGCGTCGATGAACCGTTCGAAGTTGGCCATCCCCCCGGGATAGCTGGCCTCGCGCGCGGCCGTGGGTGGCATACGCGGAACACCCTTCACGAACGGCATCAGGTCAGGGATGCGCACTTCAGCGTGCATGCCACCGCCGCGCGCGAACACCAAACGCCCACCCTGGCAGGCCAGGGTGTCCACCGCACCGAAGGGATGCTCCAGGTTCCAACCGGGGCGCTGGGCATCGCGCACCTGCAGGTCCTCGGCCTGGTCGGCAAGGCATTTCATGATCCTGCGGCCATCGAGCTCGAAGGCGCCTTGG
>JAEUSV010000122.1 GCA_016788485.1 Flavobacteriales bacterium | reverse complement strand
CCTCCAGCTCGTTGCGGTCGATCATCAGCAGCACCGTGGGCTTGTCGGCCTCGGGGGCCTTGAAGAGCAGCTCGGCGGCCTTGATCATGGTGAAGGTCTTGCCGCTGCCCTGCGTGTGCCACACCAGGCCGCGCCGCTTCACCGGGTCCAGCGCGCGGTGCACCACGCGCTCCACCGCCGTGGTCTGGTGCTGGCGCAGGATGAACTTGTTGAGCTCCTCGTCCTTCTCGGCGAAGACGATGTAGTCCTTCAGCAGGGCCAGCACCTGGGGGATGGCGCAGAAGCTTTTCACTTTGGCCTCCAAGCGGCCCACCTCCTCGTGCTTCCACGTGAAGATGTTGCGGAGCACCATGTTCCAGGTGACGCCGTACTTGAAGCCGATGGCATCGGTGGCGGTGAAGAGCTGCTGGGGCACCATCACCTCCGGCGTTTCGCGCTGGTAGCGGCGCAGCTGGTCGATGCCCAGGGCGATGCCCTCGTCCTTGGTGGCGTTCTTGCATTCCACCACCAGCACGGGGATGCCGTTGATGAGGAACACCACATCCTGCCGCGTGGTGTGGTGGCCGTTGTTGGTCACCCACTCCTCGGTGACCTCGTAGACGTTGTTGCCCGGCTCGGTGTAGTCAATGAGCACCAGGTCGCGCTCGCGGTTCTCTTCGTGGTCGAAGAACTTGCCCTGGTTGCGCAGGTGGGCCAGGAACTCGCGGTTGCCGTAGATGTCCGCGTGCACGTGGCGCAGTTTGCCGGGCAGGGCACCGGGGGCCTCGGCGTACAGCGGGTTGAAGCGCCGCACCTGGGCGTGCAGCCCCTCATCGAAGAAGAGCGAGGCGTTGCGCGCCCGCTCACTGCCGGGCGCGGCGGCATCGAAGCCCCGGCGCCGCTCGGCTTCTTCGCGCGGTACAAGTGCCCAGCCCAGCTCCTGCGCATAGGCCAGAATGCGCGCTTGTACGGTCTTGTGTTCGCCGGGGGTGGGCATACATCAAGTATTGGTCAAAGATTCAATGGCAGCCTTCGCATCCTCAAAGGCATCCGTGACCTCTGGTACTTCCGCATAGTGGTAGCTGACGAATCGAACCCCGGTCTTTTCGATACGATTGAAGAAGTAGCAGGCATTCCGGGCTGAAGGGGGGGAAGACCCGATATGCATAAGGGGAATGAGTTTCAGGGCACCAGCGTCCCCTTGGGACCATATATACAAGCGCTCCACATCCAGCCAGGTACCCATCGCACGTGTCTCCTTCAAGAACTCACTGTTGCTGCCTTTCAGGATCGCCAGCTCATTCTCGAAAACACCCCTGCGTGGAACACAATGGTTGGCTTGGATCAATTGCACATGACCCCAAAGGTCCTCCATGGCTTCGCGCAACAACTGGAGCTCGGTCAACAGTACCTCATTGCGCATGGCCGCTACGTCATTGCCCAGTACACCGCGATGACCGAGCCAATCGTTCCGGTGCTTGTTGGTGCGGGAGATGACTCCGGCTAGCTCGACTTTGGATAAGACCCTTGGTAACACCAGGGTGCTGTCCGCGAAGAGCGCCTTACACAACTCGCGGTCCGCTTGGGCCTGCTCCGCCTTCTTCCCATCGTCCTGAAGTAATTGGCGCAGTTGCTTACCCAGCGTATCGATGACCGTTTTCCACGTTCCGAACGTGGCCTTATCGAAGCTCAGGCGGCCGCCTGCCAGACCCCGTTGCAGGCGCTCCTTATGGGGTTCGAAGAACTGTGGATTCGCGCTGAAACCACTCAGCAGGATCACACTCAGGAACTCAGCTGTCGCCTCGAAAAAATGTTGGAGATGATCGTGCTGTGTCTTGTGGTCCTTTCGAGGTGCAGCCTGCCACGCACGAAGGATGGAGGCCAAGGGGAACGGCAAGGTCTCGTACCACGCTTCCAGACTGTCCAGTGTATGGGCCTTCAGACTCGGACTCAACCGTTCGGCAAGCGTCGCGAGCTTTACTCTGCCCTGCTCGATCGTTCTCGGATCGGACCACACTTCACGTTGAATGGCCTGTAACTCTGCCTGCAAGCCTAAAACAACATTCTGCTCAGCGGCCAGTCGCCCTTCAAGGTCCATGAGGGCATCCTGGGTCTTGATGTCGGGTACGACAACGATAATTCTACCCAGGGAGCTCTTGTTGAGCCGTGGGATAATGCCGGCCTGTACGCTGGTCCTGCTCTCCCTGCCATGGTCCGTATTCAAGTAGCGCGCTACGAACGAAGCCTTTGACACCTCGGAATAGATGACCACCTGGGCATAGTTCTGCACCTTCAACTTGAGGTCATCCAGTGAATCGACCACATCACTGTTGCCGATCAACGGTACGTAGATGGTGTTTGGCTTGTCCTCGAAGGAAAAGTCCTCTCCCGGCCTTCCAAGAACGACCTCGGCAGCAAGCTTCGCCAATGGGACCGCAGGGGCCTGATAACGTTGTTGAATTGCCTTGATCTGCTCCGCGGCCCGTAAGCTTGTGATGCTCTCGAAGGCATCCGGGCTCACAAAGCGGCCAAGTTCCAATGAGCCACCTTCCTGCTTGTTCCGCAGGTTTTGGAGTATCACTTCATTCGTCTTCGCATCGGTCGAAAGTGCCGCAACGAACATCCGTTCGATCGGTTGCTTTCGGATAAGTACGATATAGGCGCTCAGGTTGGTGTAAGGGGCGAAGGAGCCCGCAGGTAAGGCCAGTGCCGCCTCAACCGACCACGCCAACTTGTCTATCTGGTGAAGAGCGGAGTCATACGCCCAGAAGAACGAAGCAGGGACTATGAATACGCCCAGGCCATCGGGATGCAAGCGGTCCAAGGCCAGGGTCATCAGTGCATAACCCGCATTCTTGCTCAGATCAACATGTACGCCGCTTCGGCTTTGGAACTTAATGGTGCCTATTTGAGCACCCATTGGTGGAATGGCCAGGATAAGGTCCGGATCAGATGGTAGCGCCTCAAGCGATTTCCCGATATCGCCCTTGACCCATTGGGCCTCCGGGAGCAGTGCGCCACCCAGAATACACTCGTCAGTGCTTGAACTCAACGCTGTAACGCGCACCCCCTTTACCGTACGTAGAACGCAGCCAAGCAGTGCACCAATACCGGGGTTGGGATCAACTGCATACGATGGCTTATGGTCATTGACTAATTGGCCGACCACATCGATGACCAACTCGGGCACCATCCATTGTCCGGCCTGGCCGCCAAGTGCACGGATCAGATCAGGGAACCAAGCCGCCGCATCCGGACTGTTCAGTCGCAAACCGAGCTCCTGTAACTTGGTCGCTAACGTGGATGTTGAAAGGCTGGTGCCAGAATGGAAAAGCTCATTTGGCAACCTCCTAAGCGCGATGGTCTTTCCCGTACTCATGGGTCTAGCTTTCTTCAATCCTAATGCACCGTATACACTTGGGGGGTACTAGGGTTGCCGTAGATGTCCGCGTGCAGGTGGCGCAGTTTGCCGGGCAGGGCGCCGGGGGCCTCGGTGTAGAGCGGGTTGAAGCGCCGCACCTGGGCGTGCAGCCCCTCCTCGAAGAAGAGCGAAGCGTTGCGCGCTCGTTCACTGCCCTGCGCGGCGGCATCGAAGCCCCGGCGTCGCTCGGCCTCTTCGCGCGGCACCACGGCCCAGCCCAGCTCCTGCGCATAGGCCAGGATGCGCGCTTGTACGGTCTTGTGTTCGCCGGGGGTGGGCACTAGTGTCGAATTATGGATAGTTCTCGGTAGCAGACCCCCTATCAACATGAGCTACGAGAGTCTCGAACTGTTCCCTCGTGGGATGATCAAACTGATAACCATGTTCATTCATCGCATCCACGATGATCTTCATTAGACCATAGTACCGGCTGAATGAGAACCGCCTCGTTCGCACCAACTGAGATTGTTGTAGCACCTCGTCATTGTTCCAAAACAGGATCGTGATGGCATTAGAATAGAACAACCGTTGTACGAAGCCATGCCAGTCCTCATTTGGACGTAGGGGACCATCCAAGCGAGCCTTCACCGCAGAATCCACCAATCGCAATAACCACTGGATATCATTAGAGTTAAAGCGTCCTGAATGGCTTATGAAGGTCGATGGTCGGCCAGTGAGCTCTAGTCTCTTCTCCCACGATTCCCTCCATAGCGAAGGCTCCCCTGTTGGAAGTACGTGCTCCTTCATCAATTCGCGCAGCTCCAAGGAAGCTGGATTAACTAAGGGCAGGTAACGGTCAAATGGATTCTCATCACCGTACTTCCGGCTTAGCAAATTCATCGCGACGTTGTACTCCTTGTGTAGAAAGTGCCGGTTCTGGAGCATCAGAACTTTCCGGTCCATTGAGGCCCAATCGGACAAGGTGCGCAGAAAGTCATAAGACGTCGTCACGCTGCCCGCAAGTGCAAAGAGCAATGGAAGAGTTCCAATCTTGAGAATGGGGTCTGCTTTCGGCCTTTTTACGATAACCCCTTCCTCTTCCATCAGCGTAAGCAACTGACTATCACGCTGACATATTTGCGCGAGTTGTACCGCGGCTGTGAGACCGATTGGCGAAGGATGAGGAAGCTGAGTGTATGATGACGATGACCATGTTTCTTCGAACACCTTAACTGCGGACCGCAATTCGTCCACTTCTTTGATCCATTGAGCGAACCAACGCTCAGCCAGTGCTTTCAACTCCTTGCAGCGTAACTGTGCATTACCAGCCAGGCCCTTGAGAATCTTCTCCGCTTTCTGTTCCGCTTGAGCCTGTTCGAGTTTTTCCTCCTCTCGAATTGTTGCGCTGAGCTTCTCAATGGAGAGCTTCATATTCTCCGAAGAAGCACTTTGTTCCAAATCCCGCTTCCATGATCGGCCAACCTCGTACATGCGAGCGATATGGTAGAGACTACCGAAGTAGCCTGGAAGTGTGTTCTCTAGCAATATGGAAAGGGCCCGCAGTACCAAATGAGAAGTGCCCTCCGCCTGGTCAACACTTAGCAATAGCGACTGGCTTTCTCCATAAGGCTTCTTCAACAGGGAATCAAAGCCTAATACCCACTTTACCGTCGGCTGCGTAGCAATCTCTTGTGGCAGAATACTATTAGCGTAGCCATGGAGTCCTTGAGACACCAATCGCTTGAGCTTGATTTGGCGCAGCTCACTCATGGCCATTGTGCGTTAGGCCCGCAAACTCTTCTCCAGCGAACCAATTCTTAAGTGCTTCACGGAGTTCCTCCTGTGGAACATTCACAAGGGGGCGCAGATCCTTGTACCAAGCGTCATCACCAAGGAGTTCCTTGAACATGATCAAGCATGGCTGAGAAGCGGGGGGCAGTTCGAAGTGTTCCATGACCTTGCCCATTTCAGCATCGTGCAAGTAGCGATTCACAATTGGCTCGAAAGCATCCTTCAGCCTTCTAGTTTCACTACCTACAACGACCACTTCCGTTTCACCGTATTTGGCTATTGCTTCTTCTGTCGCAATATCCTCGTTCAACGTTTTGCCGATGCGGCGCCACCATACATTGTTGGCAACTCTGGCGAATGTGACCCAAGTATCCGCTGGGGAATGAATCGTGTAGATCGCGCAGTTCCTTCCGCTCCAAACATTAAGGTCGCTGAGGCCATCGGACGCTATGTACTCAGGGAAGTACCGATCCCCGGTAAGGAACACTAGAAAGCCATGCACCACATAGCCCTCAGCCTTAAGGTCCAACCAAGAGCACGTGACTTTATCAAAACAGGGTACTGGGATCATCGCTTTAGTTTTGCTGAGGGCCTTTGCGCTTGATCTTGATTGGCCTGATGGGAGGTAACTGGATGCCCTTCTTTCCTGACCCCATGGCTTCTTCGCTGCCCGGCCCCCTCTCAAAATGCCCAGCTTCAATTGCCCTGCGCAGATAGGCAACAGCATTCTGGGTCGCGAGTTTGCGGAAATTCCTCTTGCCAGCGAGCTTTTCGATCTTCTCCTTTCGATCGTCAGCATAATCAGAGATGCCGCGTATGGCAACAACGTTCGGCACAGGGTCACGGTTGGTTACGGCTTGATACACGCCGGCCGATTCCATTTCCATCGCAACGTACTTTCTATCCTTCGCATTCAGGTTCACGGCAAAGGCTAAACTCTTTCCGACGAAGGGCCCACTTGCCAGCTTCCTATCATCACCGACCACGGCCTTTGCTTCGTACTCGGCGCTCAAACCATGTGCGGCCAGTTTCGCTTGGAGATCTGCGGTAACATACTTTTTCAGGAGTTCATCACGGTCCGCGATCCACTTCGCGTAATACTCAGGCTTCATCGCTGGAAATAAGCGGAATCGCTCAAGAAGCCGCGGGGTTGTTCCGAAGTCGCGACCGGACGGGATGAAGACGGAATCACTCTCGCCGACCATTGCACCATTGGTTGCATAATTCTTCACAACATGTGGAACGAAGACGTCACCAAGATCAACGTCCCTGTCAAGTGCCCCAGCGATACCCAGGACCACAACATTGGCGGGAGCATATCTGGTCAGAAGTGCACCCATCATATTGGCGGAGGCTTCGTTCCCCATCGTCCCCGCCGGAAGGACACCAAGGGTAAAGTCTCTATTGACCGCTGGGCTGTGAACTGTCCCATGGAATATGGTGGTTACCGGATCTGCTTCTTCTCTACCAGTCAACTTGACCCCGAATCCACTCTCGACTAGATCGAGGAACTCCTCGCCGAGAGCTATGTAAATCAGTATATCCATGAGTGTAACAATCGTCGTTAAGTGAATTGATGTTCACCCACCCTCACCTTCCCCGGCATCAGCTCATGAAGAAGGGTGCGGAAGAGGTCCTTCAGTTCATCCCGTCGACGTGCATGGAGCTCAAGTTTCAGGTCCATGTTCTTGAACACATCGGCGATTTGACTTTGAACCTCCAATGGTGGGAGAGGAACTTGGAAGCTGAAGATCTCCTCACTCATCAGTGTCATGGTTCCGTGCGCGGACCGGCCGACCTTGTGAAAGAGCTTCTCTTTATAAGCGACCAGGGCATAGAGAAGGAAGTCAGCCACGATGCGATCCCCCGGGATGATTGCCTTCATATCCTGGTTGATGGCCATAGGAACCTCGGCGATGGCAACCGGCACGTCTTTGGCTAGAATCATCCCGCGAATCACGATCAGCACAGAACCGGCAGGAGCGAGTCGACTGCCCGCTTCAAGACCTTCTTCTGATATGTGATCGACAACGTCCGTTAAACGCGGACGCTTCATGTCCTTGGGCGAAACCCAAGGAATAGCGCCATCCCAGTATTCGGGTCGCTGCTTTGATGGTGTACCCCCACTTTGAAAGTCGCATACGTCGCGCAATGCAACCACCTCCCAACTCTCCGGCACCCTCCCGATCTCCGTTTCCTTGAGCGCTTCGCCGCGCAGCCCTTCGGTGAAGAGCTTCTGCATCAGGGCCTGCTTCAGCTCGGTGGTGGTGCGGATCAGGCGCTCCTGCTGCGCGATGGCCTCCTGCACCGTGCTGAGCACTTGGGCGATGCGCTGCTGTTCGGGGAGCGGGGGGAGCGGAAGCGGTGAGCCTAATACATCCGACTCCCGAACTGCTGGGTACCCTGCGCCGCGCTCAAGGCTGCCCATCCGGGCAATGAAGCCGTCCGTGAGCAAGTGGGCATAGAGGTAACGTGGTTCAACCTTGGACTTGTCGCTTCGGAGCACGGAGTATCCAGTGCTGGCTATCTGTCCATGAAGCTCCTTTGGCACCAAGGCTACTCGTTTGAGCGTTGGACGCACCGTAGCAAAGAGCACGTCATCCTCCAGTATTTCTTTCCGCGCTCGGCTGGGGGCATCCTTGCCCTTCAATGGAGTGGCCTCCGTGATCCTGAACGACTCGTTGGAAACTCCTGAGACATCCACATACTGGAACATTGCCTCAGGTGCTTTCCGAGGATCGCGCTGCTTCGCTTTGAGCACAACACCTCCAATGCGCCCATGGCGCCATCCTTCCGGCAAGTCGTATTCGTGCTCTTCGGTCATTGCATCAATGACTTCAGTATCCGCTTCAACTCCGCATCCGTCCGTTGCGCCTCGGCCTCGATGGCCTCCAGTTCCTGCACGATCTGGGGGATGGGGCGGTAGCTGGCGGCCTCGCCGGTGTGGATGTAGCGGCTGGGCGAGATGTTGTAGTCGTTCTTCGCCAGCTCGTCCACCGGCACAATGCGGCTGAGCTTCTCCACCTCCTCCCAGCCGAGCATGACCTCCGCAATGCGGTCGATGTGCGCGGGAGCGAGGAAGTTCTTGGGCTTGCCCTTCTCGAAGAGCTGGCCGGCGTTCACCAGCAGCACCTGGCCCTGGCGGGCTTTGGGCTTGGCGCGCCGCAGGAAGAGCACGATGCCCGGGGCGGTGGTGTTGTAGAAGAGGTTGTCCGGCAGGTAGAGCACGCTTTCCACCAGGTCGTTCTCCACGAACCAGCGGCGCACTTCGCGCTCCTTGCTGTTGCCATCGTTGCCGCTGCCGCGGCTGGCGGCGCCGGTATCCAGCACCACGGCGGCGCGGCCGGTGGGCTTGAGGCTGGCCAGGATGTGCTGCGCCCAGCCCCAGTCCGCACTGGCCTTGCCGGGGAAACCCGCGCCGGTGGGGAAGCGGTCCAGCTCATCGTTGGCATAGTCGGCCTCGGTGAACCAGTCCTGGTTCCACATGGGGTTGGCCACCACGCGGTCGAAGGCCTTCAGGCGCCCGCGCTCGCGGAACTTGGGGTTCTTGAAGGTGTCGCCGATCTCGATCTGGCCCTGCATGTCATGGATGATCATGTTCATGTTGGCCATGGCCCAGGTCTCGGGAACGTATTCCTGCCCGTGCAGCTGCAAGGGGGCGTACTGCGCGGTGCCTTCGGCGCGCATGCGCTCATCCAGCGCGCTCTCGCACTTCACCAGCAGGCCGCCGCTGCCGCAGCAGGGGTCGTACACCTCCATGCCGGGTTCGCACTCCAGCACGCGGGCCATGATGGTGCCCACCTCGCCGGGGGTGTAGAACTCGCCGGCGCTCTGCCCACCGCCCTCGGCGAACTTGCGGATGAGGTACTCGTAGCTCTTGCCGATGATGTCGGCCTCCACATCGTTGAGCCCAAGGCGCTTGGTGCTGATGGCCTCGATGAGGTTGCTGAGGCGGTCGTCCGCCAGGTCGCGCTGGCCGTGGGTGGTGGCGTTGAAGTCCACCCGGTCGATGATGCCCTGCAGCAGGGGGTTGGCCTTGGCGATGTCGCGCAGGTGCGTGGTGAGCTGCTCGCCGATCTGATCGCTGAGGGTGCGCACCACGCTCCACACGGGCTGCTCGGGGTCGGCGGGTTCCAGCGGCAGGTAGAAGCGCACGAGCTTCTTGTCGGCTTTCACCAGCTTGAAGGCTTTGGCGCGCGAGCCCACCTCGGCGGCGATGCGATCCAGCTCATCGTCGAACACGTCGCACAGGCGCTTGGTGAAGATGAGTGGGAGGATGTAGTCCTTGTACTTGGGGGCGTCCTTGGCGCCGCGGATGGAGCAGGCGGCATCCCAGATCCAGGTTTCGAGGCTCTTGTCGGCCTGAGGCTTGGAGGCCTTTGAGCCTTTGGCCTTTCGGCTTGAGGCCTGTTGGCTTATAGGCTTGTCGGCCTCTGGGCCTGTGGCTTGCTGGCCTGTGGCCTGTTGGCCTTGAGCCGCTGGGCCTTTGGGCTTTCGGCCGAGAGGCTTGTAGGCCTTGGGCTCATGGGCTTGTTGGCCTTCAGGCTTGCTGGCCTTATGGCCTCCGGCCACCTGCATGCTGCCGCCCTTGCCTGTGCTAATGAGCCCCTTGGCCTTGAGGACTTCCTTGGCCTGGGCCACCTGCTCCTTGGTCCACTGCAGGGCGTCGGCGGCCTGTTTGGGGCCCATGCTGCCATGCTCGGCGACCAGTTCCAGCAGGCGTTGTTCCTGCGCGTTCAGCTCGTTCTCCATCACGGGTGTGAAGATGGCGACGCGAAAAAGTGCCGTCAAGTGTGAAAAACACCCTTGTACAGGTGCGGGGGATCTGTTATAGGCAGGGGGGTGGACCACCATGTACCAGGCCTGTGCACACCCGCTCCGGGCGAACCCGTCGCACGCGAGCGGGCTTTGTTCAACTGTTGCGGGGCGAGGGGGCCAGGAGGCCGGCCAGCGCACCAATGGCGGCAGAGCCCAGCGCGGTGAGCAGGGTGGGCACCTCATCGTTCTTGAGCCCGCCGTTGCGGAACATGAGGGCGATGATGCCGCCGATGATGATAAGGATGGACAGGCCCAGGGAATAGACCACGCCCCGGAAGAGCCACGGGTCCTGTTGCGGGGTGTACGTGAGGTCCTTCAGTGCCTGCACCGGATCGTTCTTCAGCTCCGCCTGCAACGCGGGATCATCCTTCACCTGTTGGGTGAACTCCTCGAAGGAGCGGACGCTACGCTTGGCCATGGGGTGGGTATCAGGAGGTTTTCTTGGCAAAGAGCCCTTCGAGGTTGATGCCGGCGTGCAGGCCGATGCGGAACCCGCGGGCGAGCAGGGGCTTGTCGCTGTCGCCGGTATCGGTAAGGTCGCTGAGCTCGAAGGCCAGGCCACCGATCGATAGCAAGCGATCACCACGCTGCAGCAGGTTGATGCCCAGGCCCAGGTCGAAGCGCGCCTCCTCGTCCTCCCGCAGGTTCACCGAGGGGTACAGGTTGAAGGCGATGCGCCGATCGAGCAGGGCGGGCAGCAAGGCCATGTTCAACCGGATGCGCAGTTCGTTGTACTGGAGCAACGAGCCGGTGCGGTATTCCTGCTCGGCCTTCACGGTGGTGGCGGTCGTTACCACCTGCCCACTGATGGTATCGGTGCGGTAGGCGCTCTGGCTGAGCGTGACCTTGCCCAGGTCGGTGTAGTTGGTGGCCTGCGCCCGGGTGATCGACAGGCCCGCGAAGCACTCGGTACGCTTGGCGCCTTTGTCATCCGGCGTGCCGATGAAAAAGCGCCATTGGGCCGCCAGCGCGAGATCGAGGTTGTCGATGGTGCGATCGGTGAAGGTGTAGGCACCGCTGGTATCGGCGTTGGCCAAACTGTAGGTGCTGCGCTCCCAGGCGATGGAAGGCGTAAGCAGGAACGAGTGCTTGAAACGGTCCTCCTTGATGCGCGTGCTGCGGAACAGGCCATAGGCCGAGAAGCGGGTGCCCACGTTCACCGCCCCCTCGTTGAACAGGGTGGCCGTGCCGTCCACATCCTTGGCCTTGGCATAGGCGCCCCAGCCCAGGTCGGTGAAGCGGGCATTGGTCACCGGCACGGTGCTACATACACTGTACGAGGCCGGCGCCACCTTCTCCCCCCGAAGGATGAGGGAGTCGATCCTGTGCAGCGTCTTCCTGCACATGTCATCCAGCTGTCGATCGCGCTTCACCACCGTGCTGCCATCGAGCGTGAGCTTGCGGTGGTACTGGCGGAACAACCCGAACTTGATGCTCTTGTCGGCACTGTTCAACCGCAGGAACATGTCACCGTGCGTGGTGCTCAAGGTCATGGGGTTGCCATCGCCACGCAGGTCCTCGTAATGGTCCTGGGCCCATAAAGGCGACACCAACAGCGCTGCGGCCAGTACGGCCGTGATCCGGTACGAACGGTGGGCGGCCATGGTCAGAAGGGGATGTAGAGCTTGATCGTCCTCGGCTTGTCCGTATCGGCCAAGCCGTTGATCGGTGTGGGCGGTTCGCCCTTGTACTCCTTCCCCGCCTCGTCCTTGCAGGTGTAGGTGATGGCATGGTCACCACCCCACACCTTGTACACGACCATCAAGGTGAAGCCCTTGTTGATGCTGTCCTTGATGGTGACACGGCGCTTGGCCTGCGCACGGTCCTGCCCCAGGTACACCACCTCCCACGCCGCGAAATTCCCGGTGCCCGTGGTCTCGAACGTGAAGTGGATGATGGAGCTGGCCGCACGCTTGTTCCAAACGCGCTTGCCGCCCAGGGCCTTGGTGCCGTTGCCGCCCTTCTTGCGGCTGCGGGTGGTGGTACGCTTTGCCATGGTTCAGGTATAGCCGGGTGATACCCCAAAGCGAAGAGATCCCCCGCCAGTTGATAGTGTGAAAAAGACGGGTATGCCTAGTGTGAATTTTCACAGGGGGGGTACACGTCTTTTTCACACTACCACGGATCGCGCCGATGATCATATTCGCCCACACACCCATTCTGCTCGCATGAAGCCTGTGGAACGACCTGCCGAAGACCCCCTGCCGGTGGCCGTGGTGGACGATGCAACGCTGGTGCGCCTGGGCTGCCGCGCCTGCCTGGCGGCCGAGGGCCGCTACGCCGTGGTGCTGGAATGTGCCGATGGCCACGAACTGCTCGATGCGCTGGCGGCCGGTGCGGCACCGCGCGTGGTGCTGGTGGACCTGGGGCTGCCCGGGCCCGAGGGGCGCAGCTTGCTGGAGCACCTGGCCACCGCCCACCCCGGGCTGCCCGTGGTGGCCCTGGCCGCGCACTACACCGACGAAGCCATCCTGCAGGCCTACCGCCAGGGAGCGCGCGCGCTGGTGGACAAGGCCCTGCGCCACGCCGAGCTGCCGCCCGTGCTGGATGCGGTGCTGCGTGGGGCGGTGTGGCACACCCCGCAGAGCCAGCGGGTGCTGTTGGACAACCCCGACGGGTTGACGGCCGAGGAGCGGCAGCGCCAACGCCTGCTGGCCCAGCTGACCCCGCGCGAGCGCGAGGTGCTGTTGGCCATGTGCCGCGGCGACGACCCCACCTACGAGGCCGTGGCCCAGGAGCTGGGCGTGTGCCGCCGCACGGTGGAGACCTATGCGGGCCGCCTGTTCACGGTGTTCGGGGTGCGCAGCAAGCCGGCCCTGTTGCTGAGCGCGGTGCGCCTGCGGATGGTGCGGGTGTGAGGCACGGCCCCGTTGCGCACTATGTAGAATAGGTATAACTGGTAGAGGCGGGCACGGCCGGCTGCGGTAAGGGTATGCGCTAACGGCACCGAGAGCGCCGATCACGGCATCACGCGACGATGTCGCGGCATCACGCCACGGCGGCGCGGCATCACGCCACGGCGGCGCGGCATCACGCCACCGCGTCGCGGCATCACGGCACGGCGTCACGGCATCACGCCGCCGCGTCACGGCATCACAGCACCGCGTCACGGCATCACGCGACCGCGTCGTGGCATCACAGCACCGCGTCGCGGCATCACGTCGCCGCGTCCCGGCATCACGCGACCTCGTCACGGCATCACGCCACGGCGTCACGGCATCACGCGACGGCGTCACGGCATCACGCCACGCCGTCACGGCATCACGCCACGGCGTCACGGCATCACGCGACCACGTCACGGCATCACAGCGCCGCGTCACGGCATCACGCCACGGCGTCGCGGCATCACGCCACGGCGACGCGGCATCACAGCGCCGCGTCACGGCATCACGCCACGGCGTCGCGGCATCACAGCACCGCGTCACGGCATCACGCCGCCGCGTCGCGGCATCACGCCACCGCGTCGCGGCATCACATGACGAGCCGCATCACACGCTCGCGCCCTTCGGAAACCCGCATTTGGCGCGGTGTTGACGCAGCGGTCCGTAATACACCGGAGCGCGTTGCTCCGTAATTCCCGCAGGCGCTTTCCGCATCCTTCGCCGCGCTCTTTCCGATTCACGCCCTGTGTCCGCAATGTCGCGGCACATTAAAACCTCAAAGAGCCATGCAAACTGTGGTTCAAGTAAAGCTGGGCCTCGACGGCCTCACCCCCACGGCCCTGGTGGAAAAGGGCCGGAACCTGGTGGAAGCGTGCACCAACAACGCCAACGTGACGCTCCCCGCCGACTTCCTCACCAACATGGCCAAGGCCGTGGACGAGCTGGAGGCCGCCAACCTGCGCGTGCTGAAGAACGGCGGGCGCGAGGACCACTTGGTGCGCAAGGAACGTGCGCGCGATGTGGCCGAGTGGGTGCGCCAGCTGGGCGGCTACGTGGAGGCGCAATGCGTGGGCGATGCGGAGAAGATCGCCAGCTGCGGTTTCCAGACGCGCAAGCGCCCGAGCCCGGTGGGCCTGGTGGACGCGCCGAAGAACGTGCGCGCCCTGCGCGGCAAGCTGCCCGGCACCGCCGACCTGCGCTGGGACCGTGTGAAGGGCCGCCTGCTGTACGACCTGTACATCTGCGACGGGGATCCCCTGGTGGAGGCCAACTGGCGCCTGCTGCTGCAGACCAGCAAGAACTACCACACGGCCACGGACCTCACCCCCGATGCGGTGTACTACTTCCGCACCCGCGCCATCGGCACGGCCGGCGCCGGTCCGCTCAGCGAAACGGTGAACGCGAAGGCCGCCTGATGCTGCCGCGCGATCCACAAGCGCACACCTGATCCTCGTTCCACGATCAGCACCACCCTGCAAGCCCTTTGCCCCGGGTCGCTCCACCAACGCGGTGCAGCGATGCCGGGGCCGGGGGCATGGGAACGGTCCGCTTCCCCTGCATGAACAGGCCCATGATCCGCTTCCACCACACACGCACGCACAGCGATCGTGCCGCACGGTGCACCGCGACGGCGCTGCCCACCGCAGCGCTTGTCCGCCATGCGCCGCGCCGCACCAAGCGCCTCCCGTTCGCGAGCCTGCCCGTGATGCGATCCCACACGCTGTGCAGGCGTGGCGATCGCGTCACCCTCCGGTGGGCGATCGCCTCCGTACCGTTCAGCGCGGCCCACACACCACCACCCCACCCCGCGCCGCGCCCTACGCACCTCCCATGATCACCACCCGCCCGCTCGGCCCCGCCGACCTGCCAGCGATCCAGCAGCTGCTGAGCCCACCGGGGCTGGCGGCACTGCCCGCCATCCGCTGGCACCTGCACACCCCATACGCCACCGTGCTCGGCGTACAGGCCGGGCCGCAGCCGCAGCTGGTGGCCTGTGCGCTGCACCTGGGCGGCACCGCACGCATCACGCAGCTCACCGCCGCACCCGCCGAAGCGCAACTGGCCGCCGTGGTGCACCACCTGCACCAGCAGGGCGCCACGCACGTGGAAGCGCAGGTGCGCACGGCGCACACCGCGCCCTGGCGCGCGCTCGGCTTCCGCCCCGTGCACACGCTGGTGCGCCACGCCGCGGGCCTGCACCGCGATGCGCAACGCGACGAGGTGGTGCTGCTGGAACCTGCGCACACCCTGGCCCTGCTGCACCTGGACCGCCGCGCCACCGGCCAGGACCGCCGCGCGCTGCTGCTGGAGCACCGTTTCGCCGCGCATGCGTACGTGGAGGCGGGGCAGCTGCGCGGTGGGCTGCTGCCCTTGCTGGGCCACGGCCTGGTGCTGGCCGATGCACCGCACGTGGGGCTCGAGCTGCAACGCTGGCTCCTGCCCCACCAGCCGCACGTGATCGTGCCCGAGGGCAACACCGCGGCGGCCACGCACCTGCGCGAGCGCGGCTACCGGCCGCACGAGGCCGGCACCTTGCTGGCGCTGGGCAACGCACCTACCCTGCAGCCCGAGCTGCTCTTCGCCTGGCCGTGGGATGCGCTGCGGTGGTGAGCACCGTGCACATGCGCTCCTTCTTCGCGAACAACCCCCGCCACAAGCGGGGGTTGCTGCGTTGGGGGGCACCGAACGCGCGGTGCGGGCTGCCCACACCACTGTCATGCTGGCCCTGAGCATGGTCGAAAGGACGAAGCATCTCCGATCGACAGCTGTCAACGGCAGCCCGCTGCACAGTGCTACGAGATCCTTCGTCCCGAAGTCTCGGGACTCAGGATGACAACCCGGTACGGGCCGCACCCGCCCTCCCTTGCCCATTCCCCCCATCCTTCTACCTTGGCTGTTACACCAAACCCGTCGTTCTCTCCCTGCGTTCCTTTCTTCGCGTGCTGGCCGCGCTGTGCGGCCTGTTGCCCGTGGCCCTTGCCGCGCAAACGGTGCTGCCGCCCAACACCGACCCCTGCGGCTTCGATGCGCTGCACCAGCAGCTGATGCAGACCGACCCGGCCT
>JAEUSV010000114.1 GCA_016788485.1 Flavobacteriales bacterium | reverse complement strand
AGATGCCCTGCGCCGTTTCGGGCCGCAGGTAGATGGTGCTGCTCTCACCGCTCACGCTGCCGAGCTCCGTGGCGAACATCAGGTTGAACTGGCGCACATCGGTCCAGTTGCCGGTGCCGCTGATCGGGCATTTGATCTCCTCGTCCACGATCAGTTGGCGGAGGGCCACCAGATCGTTCGCCTCCAGCGCGGCCTTCATGCGGCCTTCCACTGCGTCGATACGCTCCTGCGAACGCTTCACGTTGGGGTTGGTGGCCCGGAACTGCGCTTCGTCGAACGCCTCGCCGAACTTCTTCTTCCCCTTCTCCACTTCCTTATCGATCTTGTCGGCGTACTTGGCCATGTGCTCTTCGAGGAGCACGTCCGCGCGGTAACGCTTCTTGCTGTCCTTGTTGTCGATCAACGGATCGTTGAACGCGTCCACGTGCCCGCTGGCCTTCCACGTGGTGGGGTGCATGAAGATCGCCGCGTCGATGCCCACGATGTTCTCGTTGAGCTTCGTCATGGCGGCCCACCAGTACTGGCGGATGTTGTTCTTGAGCTCGGCGCCGTAGGGGCCGTAGTCGTACGTGGCGCTCAGGCCGTCGTAGATCTCGCTGCTGGGGAACACGAAGCCATACTCCTTGGCATGGCCGATGAGGGTCTTGAGGCGGTCTTCCTGCTGGCTCATTCTTGGTTGCGGTCGTCCTGGAAGGCTGCGACGGCGCGGGGTGCAAAGATGGGATGCGGATCGTGTTCACCGCTACGGCGCAACGGACGCAACGTGGGTTCGGCCCCTGGAACTGGTACTTGGCTAGGGCCGCACCCACTTCACGGACCAGCGGCCTGCTTGTGCGTTGAGCACATCCAAGGCGTAGATCCCAGCGGCGAGGTGAGCGGTGCTCAGGCTGAACGTGGTGGTGCCTTGGGGAATGATGACCATGGTTTGCATCCTGCCGCTCATGTCCACCACGTGCACACTCATGCTGTTGGTGGTGATTGAACGGAATCGGACCTCCAACCGGTCGTTCAGCGGATCGTGGACCACCGAGAACGGCACAGCCGAGGGAAGGTCCGCCATGCCCAAGATGATGTGTGCCGTGTCGCAGGCCAGGTTGTCGCTCTGGTCGCGGTCGTAGAGGTTGTTCGGGCTCAGAACGGAGATGCAGAATTGCTGGTCGGTGTTCACCCAACCCCATGGGGCGTAGTTCAACCAGAGGCTGTCGAGCACCGCAGTGATCGAAGCACCAGGGGCGAGATTCAAGCCTGACAGATGCACGGTCCTTCCCACGGATTCGCAGATCCAATAGAAGGAGAAATGATTCACAACTGCGTTCTCCAGGATGCCGCTGCCTTCGTTGGTCACGCGTACGGTCGCATTGGCGCGTGGATACACCATGCCGGACATCAATTCGTACCATGTAGTGTCAATGCTCTCCACTGTGATCGACACATCCTCATCATGGATGGCCGTGCTGCCGTCCGCGATCACGGTGCGGATCAGTCCGGCTGTACGCTGGGCGGTCATGGCGGCACCTGCCATGGCGATCGTATCACCATCCACCGCGAAGCCTCGGAAGGTCCAATCATCGAAAATGTTATCCGGGTCCAAGACCACTGTGCGAAGGATGGACAAGGAAGTGTCCAGCTCTACAGCGACCTCCTGCCCTATGATCCAAAGCGTGGTGTCTCCAGGAACGATGCGACCTTGGTTGAAGGATGCTCCCAAGGGGATGGTGTTCAGCTCTTGTAGGTCGATATCCAGAACGTGGAGAACGCCGGATCCCTCCAAGGCCATGCGATGTCCGCTCCAGTTCAGTGCATCCTTCGGGTCCGGAATTGCGACAGATGTGGAGGCCAACTGTTGGCCCTGCAGGGAGCGGCGCTCCATGGTGCCCCCGAAATAGACGATCAACAGGGTAGAGTCGTCATCCCACTTCACCACTTGCGCTGACGCAGCGCTTAGGCCGAACAGGTCCAATGTGGTAAGGCTGTCGCCTACCTGGTCGGTGATCAAGGCCTGGTCGTAGGATGAAACGACGATCTTGCCGTCAGCAGATACGTCAAGTTGAGCCGCGCTTGAGATCCACAGATCCTTGGACCAGGTGACCCCACCCTGGGCATCAAGGTTCATGAGCATGCTCGTGGGCCCGAGCACATCACAACCGAACTGTGGTCCGGCCACGAACATGCCTCCGCCTGGTGACGCGACCATCGCATAGGGAATCCCGGTCAGGCTTGTCATCCAGGCCACTGAACCATCGGAATTGAACCCTTGGGCGAAGGATGAACTGCCCATCGTTCCTTCGTTCGCCGAACTTCCACAAACCACCCAGGTGCTGCCTGCCTTCGCGCAATCGTAGTACGACACCGCGCTCGACCGCTGGTCCGCGTATTCGAACGGCGACTGGGCGCATGTGTTGATAGCGGAACCCAGGAGAAGGGCCAGGGCGGCGGTGCGCATGGTACGTGAAGCTAGGCCTTTCGGACGTGCTGGGGGTCGGCAAGCGCTGCTTTGGTCATCGCCGATTTGATGGAGCCGTAGCTTTGCGGCGCGGTACAATCCGCCTACGCCGAGGCTTCGGCGGACACTGTGATCGAACACCGCGGCACCCTCATCAGCGAGGAGCTCTTCGAGAAACGCTTCGTCTGCGACCTCAACGCCTGCAAGGGCGCCTGTTGCGAGCAGGGCGACAGCGGCGCGCCCATCACCCCCCAGGAGGCCGCCGGCATCAGCAAGCATTACGACGCCATCGCCCCCTACATGACCGCCCGCGGCCGCAAGGGCGTGGAGGACCAGGGGCACAGCGTGGTGGACATGGACGGCGAGCTGGTGACCCCGCTGGTGCAGGAGTACGCCGAGTGCGTGTACGCGAAGAAGGACCGCACCGGGATCTGGAAGTGCGCCATCGAACAGGCCTACCGCAACGGCGAGATCCCCGTGCACAAGCCGCTCAGCTGCCACCTGTACCCCATCCGGGTGAAGCGGACCAAGCTCTACGACGCCCTCAACTACGACGAGTGGCCCATTTGCAAGCCGGCCTGCGTGTGCGGGTCGAAGCTCGATGTGGTGGTGTTCCGCTTCCTGAAGGACCCGCTGGTGCGCGCCTACGGCCAGGAGTGGTACGACGAGCTCGAGGCCATCTACCAGGAGTGGCTGAAACAGCCCCGGCGCACGCGCCGCTGATCGGGCCGCGCGATCGTTGGGCCCCGGGCCGTCGCAGCCCCACCGTCGCCCACCCACGGGGGCTTTCCCACTGCCGCCGCGCCCCTTCTCCCCGATCCACGGCGCTCCTTCGCGCAGCGGTGCGCTGAACCTGCGGCCACGCTTCGGAAGGGCCGGCGAGGGAGCCCTGTGCAGGCCCGCCGATCAAAGCTTGCAGGGGTTGTTAAGGGACTGTGAAAATTTTGTTCTTGCACGTTTGCCTTCGCGCTGCATCCCACGATCGGCGCAAGGAACCGGGCCGTGTTGAAAACTCCGGAAACATAGCGGCCGGTGATCCTTGGCGGGGGATCCACCGGGTTCCACTTTTGTAAGCCCGAGGACGACGCTCCAACGCCGCGATCGGGAACCAGCAACAAGCC